>NZ_JBNFNU010000040.1:0-18372 GCF_057364445.1 Xanthobacter sp. BG11Y11_SDJG | reverse complement strand
CGCTCGCCGCAGGCGTCGGCACTCCGCCCGCCCCCCATGCCCCGCGCGCACGTCTGCGGCGCTCCGGCGCGGCGGCGGAACACCCAGAAAGCTCCGGCCTCGGGGCGGAAACGGAACGGACGAAGCACGCTTCCATGATCGGCCTGCGCACTTCTTCTTCTGCCACCGGCGCGGCGCGCACCCGCTTGCACGCCTTCGCCCGCCTCGTGTGCGCGGCTTCCCTCGCGGCGCTGCCGCTGCATGAGGCGGCGGCGCAGTCCGGCCCCGCGCAGCCGAAGGGGCCGCCGACCATCCGCGACACGGAGATCGAGGCGCTGATGCGCGATTATACCCGCCCGGTCCTCAAGGCGGCGGGCCTGGCGCAGCAGAATGTCGAAGTGGTGCTGATCTCCGACCGCGCGTTCAACGCCTTCGTGGCGGACGGCAAGCGCATCTTCGTCAATACCGGCGCGCTGATGGATTCCAAGACGCCGAACCAGATCATCGGCGTGCTGGCGCACGAGGCCGGCCACATCGCCGGCGGTCATCTCGCCCGCATGCGCGAGCAGATCGCCGGGGCGCAGACCATGGCCATCGTCGCCATGCTGCTGGCGGGCGCCGGCGTTGCCGCGGGCGCGGCCGCAGGCGTGGGCGGGCGCGACATGGGCAGCATCGCCGCGGCCGGCATGACCGCGCCGCAGGAGATGATCCGCCGATCCCTGCTGACCTATCAGCGCGGCGAGGAGCAGGCGGCCGACCGCTCCGCCGTGTCCTACCTCAACGCCACGCAGCAGTCGGCGCGCGGCATGATCGAGACCTTCCAGCGCTTCCAGGACGACCAATTGTTCCTGAGCCAGCGCATCGACCCCTATCTGCTGAGCCACCCGATGGCGCGCGAGCGCATCGCCGCGCTGGAAACGCTCGCCAAGGCGAGCCCCTATTACAACGCCAAGGACCCGCCCGCGCTGCAGGAGCGGCACGACATGATGCGCGCCAAGCTGGTGGGCTTCATGGAGCGTCCGGACGCGGTGGCGCGGAAGTATCCGCTCTCGGATACCTCGCTGCCCGCGCAATACGCCCGCGCCATCTCGGCCTATCGCTACGGCAATGTGAACGGCGCCATCGCCCAGATCGACGCCCTGATCGCCCGCCAGCCGAACAACCCTTATTTCTACGAGCTGAAGGGCCAGGCGCTGCTGGAGAGCGCCCGGGCGCCGGAATCGATCGCGCCGCTGCGCAAGGCGGTGGCGATGACCAATGGCGCGCCGCTGATCCGCGCCATGCTCGGCCAGGCGCTGGTGCAGTCGGGCAACCCCGCTTACAACGACGAGGCGCTGCGCGAACTGATTCTCGCCACCCAGCGCGATCCGAACTCGGCCGGCGCCTGGCGCTCGCTCGCCATGGCCTATGGCCGCAAGGGCGACGTCGCCAATGCCGACCTCGCCGCGGCCCACGGCTATTTCGCCTCGGGCGACTTCAAGATCGGCCGCGAGATCGCCGCCCGCGCGCGCCAGCGCTTCCCGCCCGGCACGCCGGGCTGGCTCAAGGCCGACGACCTCGTCAACTTCAAACCGCCGAAATCGGCGCAGAACAACCGATAACCCTTATCTCAAGCCGATGGAGAGTGTCATGCTTGCCCGCCTGGGCCGTCTTTGCCGCAACGCCGTGCTGGTCGCGGCCACCGCGTGCGTCCTCGTTTCGCCCGCGCGCGCCTTCACCGATGCGGAGAAGACCGAGATCGGCACCATCGTGCGCGAATACCTGCTCAAGCACCCCGAGGTGCTGGAGGAGGTGGTCTCGGTGCTGGAGGCCCGCAACCAGGCCGCACAGGCCGAGCAGGCCGCCAAGGCCGTGAAGGAGCTGAGGTCGGTGCTGGTCGACGGCCAGCGCGGCGTGGTGGTGGCGAACCCCAAGGGCGACGTCACCCTGGTCGAGTTCTTCGACTACAATTGCGGCTACTGCAAGCGCGCGCTTGCCGACCTCCAGGAACTGGTGAAGGCGGACCCGAACCTGCGCGTGGTGCTGCGCGAGTTCCCGGTGCTGGGCCAGGGCTCGGTCGAGGCCGCCCAGGTGGCGGTCGCGGTGCGCATGGTGGCGCCGGAGAAGTACATGGCGTTCCACCAGGCGCTCATGGGCATGCGCGGCCAGGCGGACCGCGCCAAGGCCTTCGCCGCCGCCAAGCAGGCGGGCATCGACGTGGCGGCGCTGGAGAAGCAGGCCTCCTCGCCCGAGCTGAACGCCACCTTGGACGAGAGCATGAAGCTCGCCCAGGCGCTGGGCCAGAGCGGCACGCCCTTCTACGTGATCGGCGAGCAGGTGGTGATGGGCGCCCAGGGCGTGGACGTGTTGAAGGCCGCGGTGGCCCAGGCGCGCCAGCAGGCGAAGGCGGGGAAGTAGGAGGGGATGGTCACTGTCGGCGCCTCAGGGCGCCGTCGGTCAGCCGCGCAGGCCGGTTCCTGCGCGGCGCCAGACCTGCGGCCGCGAGGGTTGAACGGCCGTTGCGAGGGCCTTCAATCCCACCAGAAAACCAGCGGCGCATGGTGCGCAGCGACGCGATATAGTCGCTCATGTCCATGTCATTGAATTCATTGCCGACGATGAATTGCTCCTTCGCCAGTTGCGTTGCTTCCTCGAAGGTGGCGGGCGGTCGCTCCACTACGAATTCCAGCGTGTCGTGTGTGACCGATGCAATGTCCGCCCCATAAAGCTCCTTCCAGCGTCGGGCAAAGGCCGCCATGACGGCTGGCTCAGGACAGGCATTCCAGCCGCCGAAACCGAGCAGCAGCGGCGCCCGCCAGCTTTCCGGCGTGGGCAGGCGGGTGATGGCGACCTGGGGGTGGGGACCATCGTGGAAGAACGAACGCACGTTGCCGAATGGCTGCGCATCCGACTCGGGCTCCGGTACACCCGTCGGCCGTTCCTCGATGTCTTTGAAGAATTCCTTTCCGAACGCGTAGGCGCCACCTTGAGTGTATTCTTCCGACTTTGCCAGCGCGGCCGCAACCTGTTGTGGAGAGGCTTCGTCGAAGGGGGGCAGAGCGTCCCTGCCGTCTGAAAAATCGTAGATCAGCTGGCGCACATAGGTGTCTACGATGGTGTCCGGCGGCGCGATGTCCGCAGCGGCGAGATCTACCGAGTCTGCTGGGATCTGCCACGTCTGCGGCGTGATCAGAATCGGCGAAAAGCCTTCTCGCGAGCCGATCTCCGCCTCTTCATACCACGCGGTCGTTGCCTCTGAGCCAGACACCAGGCGGAGCGGAAAAGGCCATTCTGCGGTCAGTCGTCGCCAGTGCGCTTCCTCCTCTCGCGCGAGGTCGCCCGGGACATGCCGCTTATGCCGCAGGCCGTAATGCTGCCGATACAGGCCTTTGATCCAAGACCACATTTCATTTCTCCAGCATCCTGCTCAAGATAAGCACATGCTGGCGCACCGCAGTGCAGAAACCGATGGGTTTGGGAGGCACGGATCGACCTCTTCTCCTACCCGCCGGGCCTCAGATCAGGCCGTGGTCCATCAGGAAGCGCGCCTTCCCCCGGACAAAGGTCGGCCGGCCCCGGTTGATGAGCTCGCGCAGCACCGTCGCGCGCTCGTCCTTCGGCAGGCCGTCGAGGATCGCCACCATCTGGTGCTCGGTGAAGATGTCGCGCTGGAGCAGGTCCTTCTTCACCAGCGGGCAGTCGAGCAGCCGGTGGAACAGCCCGAACCCCTCGTGGATCTGGCTGTGGGTGGAGACGGCGCGCATGATGGCGTCGATCAGCGTCGCCTTCACCAGGGCGGCCTCGGGCCGCGCGTCGGCGCCGAGCGGCAGCCGGGGCGCGGGAGGCGTGCGCGTGTCCGACCCGCCGTCATCCTCGCCATCCGTGAACAGGCTCGCCAGCGCGGCGGCCGATCCCAGCGCCGGAACCATGCCGGTGACCTGGAAGTGGCGCGGCAGATAGCGCATGTGGTCGACGATCTCGGCGACGCTCATGGCGGCGAGGCGGTCCGCCAGCTTCTCGGCGCCATAGAGCGTGTCGAAGCGGTAGCCGCAGCGCCGCAGCGTGTTGCTCAGCCGAAGCTCGCCCTTCTTGATGACGTAGGGCCGCAGGTCGTACGGCCGGTAGCGCTGCCAGAAGCGCATGACCTTGCGGTCCGCGAACGCCTGCCCCGAGAGCGACAGCGCGTAGGAGCCGAGATGGTGGCTGTGGGCGTGGTTCTCCAGCGCCCCCACCACGTCGTAGCTGCTCGCGGCCAGCCGGCGCGTGAAGTCGTCGAGCGCCGGACCGGCAAGGAAATAGACGCTGTCGTTCAGGTAGATGACGCGTGACGGCTTGAAGCCCTGGGCGGCGAGGTGCAGCGTCGCGGCACGATAGGCGCCGAAGTCGCGGCCGATATTGCGGCGGACGATGATGCGGTGCGCCTTGGCCGCGAGCAGCGCGTTCATCTGCGCGTCCGGCTCGCCGTTGCACACCACGATGGCATTCACCGAGGCGGCGGCAAGGCTGTCCAGCAGCGCGAGGAAGTCATCGCTCAGGCCGAACTTCACATATTTCACGACGATCGCGAAGACGTCGCCCTCGGCCGGACGGCACACCTCGTCGGAGAGGATCCGCGGTGTGCGCTCCTTCAATACTTTCGGCAGTTGCGACAGCTTTTTCGTCGCCACGTACCAGGTGAGGCGCGGGCGGTCCAGTTTGATCTTCATTCAGTTCCGCCGCCCGCCGCACGGCCCCCCAGGATGCGCTGTATAGCTCCAGCTGTATAGTTCCAGCTGCATGATCCCGGCAGTGCCGATCCATTCAATGCGGCATATCCATAGGTATCCGGGCAGTGAAAAGCAAGGGTTGGCCCCCGGTGGGGCGTGTCCCGGGCCGAATTGCACCCCGCCCCGGCGCCGCCGCTCGCTCAACCGGCCGCCAGCACCGCCGCTACGTTGCGCCGGTGCACCGCCTCGTAGGGCGGGAAAGGGCGGATCGCGCCGGTGGCGAAGGCCGCGCGGCGAAGGCGGTCAGGTCGAGCGCGGCCAGTTCCGGCGCGCGCCGCAGGCGCAGCAGGCGCTCCACATAGAGGATGGTGGCGTCGATCAGCGCCGGCGGATAGCCGCCCGCCGCGATCGTGTCCGGCGCGCCGTGGTTCGGCAGGATGCGCGCGGCGCCAAGGGCGGCGAGGCGCTTCAGCCCTTCGAGGTGCGCGTCCAGGCGCTCGGGCTCGTCCACATAGGTGATGGGATCCTCCAGCGTGTCGCCGGCCAGCAGCAGCCCGCCTGGCAGCAGCGCCACGGTGCCGTCGCGGCTGTGGATGTCCATCTGGATCAGCTCGACGGGGAGGGTGCCGACCGTCAGCGACAGGCGGTCCTCGAACAGCCGGTTCGGCAGCACCAGGGGACGGATCGGCGGGTCGCCGCCTTCGAGCCGCTTGCGGTTGGCGCGCAGCAGGGCGTCGGTCTCGCGGTTGGCGATGATCTCGCAATCGGCGAACACTTCGTTGCCGGCCACATGGTCGTCGTGCCAGTGGCTCAGCACCACGCGGATGCGGCGGGCGCCGCGCTCCTCCAGCGCCTGCCGGATGCGGCGGGCATGGGCGAGGGTGATGTGGGTGTCGTAGACCATGGCCTCTTCGCCATCGACCACCGCATAGGAGGCGATGCCGAGGGCGAAGGCGCCATCGTCCAGCCAGTTCTCCTCAAGCCCATGCAGCCGCATTCCGGGGATGCGGCCGTCATAGAAGGCCAGCACGCCGGGCGCCGGCTCCAGCACGCGCAGGGTGGAGCCGGGGGCCATCGCTGGTGCTGCGCTCACTCCGCCGCTTCGAGGCTGTGCCCGAGCCGGTGGGAGAGGGTGTGCAGCAGTTCCTTCGCCGCGTCGGCGATCACCGTGCCGGGCGGGAAGATGGCCTCGGCGCCGAAGGCCTTCAGCGCGTCATAGTCCTGCGGCGGCACGACGCCGCCCACCACCACCATGATGTCGCCGCGCCCTTCCGCCTCCAGCGCCTTCTTCAGCGCCGGCACGAGAGTGAGATGGCCGGCGGCGAGCGAGGAGATGCCCACCACGTGGACGTCGTTCTCCACCGCCTGCCGGGCGGCTTCCTCCGGGGTGGCGAAGAGAGGGCCGATGTCCACGTCGAAGCCGAGATCGGCGAAGGCGGAGGCGATCACCTTCTGGCCGCGGTCGTGGCCGTCCTGGCCCACCTTGGCGACCAGGATGCGCGGGCGGCGGCCCTCGGCGTGCTCGAATGCCTCCACCAGCTTCTGCACCTTGCCCACCTTGTCGGTCATGGCGGAAGCCTCCCGCTTGTAGACGCCGGAGATGGCGCGGATTTCGGCGCGGTGGCGGCCGAAGACCTTCTCGAGCGCGTCGGAAATCTCGCCCACGGTCGCCTTGGCGCGGGCCGCGTCGATGGCGAGCGCGAGGAGGTTGCCGTTGCCGGCGGCGCCGTTGGTGAGCGCCTCCAGCTTCGCCGCCACCTCGGCCGGGCTGCGCTCCGCCTTGAGGCGGTTGAGCTTGTCGATCTGCGCGGCGCGCACGGTGGCGTTCTCCACCTTCAGCACGTCGATCAGCCGGTCCTTGAGCGGCTTGAACTTGTTGACGCCCACCACCGTCTGCGCCCCGCCGTCGATGCGGGCCTGGGTGGTGGCGGCGGCCTCCTCGATGCGCAGCTTGGGGATGCCGGCCTCGATGGCCTTCGCCATGCCGCCCAGCGCCTCCACCTCCTGGATATGCGCCCACGCCTTGGCGGCGAGGTCCGCCGTGAGCTTCTCGACGAAATAGGAGCCGCCCCACAGGTCGATCTGGCGCGTGGTGCCGCTCTCCTGCTGCAGCAGGATCTGGGTGTTGCGGGCGATGCGGGCCGAGAAGTCCGTGGGCAGCGCCAGCGCCTCGTCGAGCGCGTTGGTGTGCAGCGACTGGGTCTGTCCCTGCGTCGCCGCCATGGCCTCGATGGCGGTGCGCATCACGTTGTTGAACACGTCCTGCGCGGTCAGCGACCAGCCGGAGGTCTGGCAATGGGTGCGTAGCGGCAAAGACTTGGGGTTCTTCGCCCCGAGATCGGTCATCAGGCGGGTCCACAGGAGGCGGGCGGCGCGCAGCTTCGCCACCTCCATGAAGAAGTTCATGCCGATGGCCCAGAAGAAGGACAAACGCGGCGCGAACACGTCGATGGGCAGGCCAGCCGCCGCGCCGGCGCGGCCGTATTCGACGCCGTCCGCCAGGGTATAAGCGAGCTCCAGGTCCTGCGTCGCCCCCGCCTCCTGCATGTGGTAGCCGGAGATGGAGATGGAGTTGAAGCGCGGCATCTCCTTCGAGGTGAAGGCGAAGATGTCCGAGATGATGCGCATGGAGGGGGCGGGCGGATAGATATAGGTGTTCCGCACCATGAATTCTTTGAGGATGTCGTTCTGGATCGTGCCGGAGAGCTTGGAGGCGGGCACGCCCTGCTCCTCCGCCGCCACCACGAACAGCGCCAGGATCGGCAGCACCGCGCCGTTCATGGTCATGGACACGCTCATCTGGTCCAGCGGGATGCCGGAGAACAAGGTGCGCATGTCGTAGATGCTGTCGATGGCGACGCCCGCCATGCCCACGTCGCCGGCGACGCGCGGGTGGTCACTGTCATAGCCGCGGTGGGTGGCGAGGTCGAAGGCCACCGACAGGCCCTTCTGGCCGGCGGCGAGGTTGCGCCGGTAGAAGGCGTTGCTGTCCTCCGCCGTGGAGAAGCCGGCATATTGCCGGATGGTCCAGGGCTGGGTGGCGTACATGGCCGCGTACGGCCCGCGCAGGAACGGGGCGAGGCCGGGCCAGGTGTCGATGAAGGAGAGGCCCTCGATGTCGGCCGGGCCGTAGAGCGGCTTCACCGGAATGCCCTCGGGCGTCATCCAGGCGGGCGCGGCCGCGGACGGCGCGGCGGTCTCCGGCGCGCGCCAGTCGATCTCGGCGAAGTTGGGAATCCGGCTCATCTTCTGTTCCCTCGACATCGGCTGCGCCTGCGCGCAGATGGCGCCCTCCGGCGCCTCAACCTTGCGGATCGGCCTCGCGCCGGTCCGCTCACGCCCGTCCGCCTCACGCCCTTTTGGCGAACCAGGACCCCGAGCAGTTCGGTTCGGGCGAGGACCAGTCGCCCGAAGCCTGGTCGCCTTCGGCGAGGCCGGTGGCCACCACCTTCCCGCCATTGTGCGAGAGCGTCATCTTGACGATGCCGACCTTGCTGATGCCGCCTGCGGCATTCACCGGCCAGTATCCCGCATAGGTGACTTTGCCACCCTTCACGTTCAGCTTGAAGTCGTAATTCTTGCCGCAGCTTCCCGTCTCGGCGGAGGTGCGCACGCTCCAGGTGCCGTCGAAGCGCATGGCGTTGTCGGCGAGGGCCGCGCCCGGGGCTGCAAGAAGCGCCGCCAGCGCAAGGCCGGCGGCCGAAAGCCCGAGCTTGTGCACCCCCTTCGTCGTGCCGCCCATCGCCCGTTTCCCCGCCATCTCACACCCCCGCCGCCGCCTGCGCCCGCTTCAGCGTCTCCAGCGCGTCGCAGCCGGCGAAGACGAAGCCGCTGACGCCCGCCGCCTCCAGCTCCGCCACGAGGTCGGCCGGCTTGCCCGCGAGCCAGACCGCGGATGCGCCCGCCGCCTTCAGCGCCCGGGCGGCCGCCGCTCCTTCAGCGCCATAGGCCTCGTCGGACGAGACGAGGCAGGCAAAGGGCGTGCCGGAAGCCTTGAAGGCGGCGATGAGCGCGTCGAAATCCGCAAAGCCGTCCGGCACCGCCGCTTTCAGGCCGCCGGCCTCGAAGAAATTCTTGGCGAAGGTCGCCCGCGCGGTGAAGGCGGAGACCGGGCCGAGGGTGGCGAGGAACACCGCCGGCGGCGTCGGCGCGGCCTCGGCCTTGTCGCGCAGCGCCTCGAAGGCTTCGGCGATGCGCGAAGGCGCGAGCGCGCCGTCCGCCACCGGGGCAGGCACCGGCGACAGCGGCGCCAGCACCTCGGGCATCTCCTGCGCGAGGATGGGGAATTCC
Source organism: Xanthobacter sp. BG11Y11_SDJG (assembly GCF_057364445.1). Classification (NCBI taxonomy): domain Bacteria; kingdom Pseudomonadati; phylum Pseudomonadota; class Alphaproteobacteria; order Hyphomicrobiales; family Xanthobacteraceae; genus Xanthobacter; species Xanthobacter sp. BG11Y11_SDJG. The sequence goes on along the minus strand of NZ_JBNFNU010000040.1, from coordinate 9,418 downwards.
GAGGTGCCGGTGATGGGCGCTTTGCGGGTCGCCACATCCGTGTCGCGGCGCGCCTTCACCTCGGCGATCTCGGCCTTCAGCCAGCGGTCCTCCAGCACGTCGGCCATGCCGCCGCGCTTCTCGATGGTGCGGAACAGGTCCCACGCTGCGGCTGCGAGGCCGTCCGTGTGCGCCTCCATTGCGCGGCCGCCGGCTGCGGGATCGGCGACGCGGTGGACGTTGCTCTCTTCCAGCAGCATCACCTGGGTGTTGCGGGCGAGGCGGCGGGCGAAGGCGTCGGGCAGGCCGAGCGCCTGGGTGAAGGGCAGCACGGTGACGCTGTCCGCCCCGCCGACGCCGGCCGCGAACGCCGCGACCGTGCTGCGCAGCAGGTTCACGTAAGGGTCGCGCCGGGTCATGGAGCGCCAGGAGGTGGTGGCGTGCAGCTTGAGCGGTGTGGCCGTGAGCCCGCATTCGCGCAGCGCGGCGGCCCACAAGAGGCGGATGGCGCGGAACTTGGCGACGGTGGCGGTCTGGTTCACGTCCGCCACCAGCGCCGCCTCCAGGCGCGCGGCGGCCTCATCGAGCGGCACGTCCGCCTCGGCGAAGGCCTTGAGATACGCCACCAGGGTGGCGAGCACGGCGGCCAGCTCCTGCGCGTCCGAGGCGCCGGCAGCGTGGTAGAGCGCCCCGTCCGCCGCGCGAACGGGCCGGCGAAGCCGCGCGCCTTGAGGATGGCGGCGGTCTCGGCGAAGCGCTTGGCGAGCAGCGGCCAGGCCATGGGCAGCGTGCCCTTGGCGGCGAAGTCTCCGAGCGGATCGAGGCCGAACGACACGGCGAGCCCCGCGGGATCGAAGCCGCGCGCTTCGGCGAAGTCGGCGAAGGCGAGGGCATCCTCGCGCCCGGTGAAGGCGCCGCTCTCGATCCGGGTCTCGATCAGGTCGGCCAGCACGTCCTTCAGCACCACGGAAAGGTCGGCGCCGTCCGGCAGGCCGAAGCCGTGGGCATGGGGCGAGGACTGGTAGACCAGCGTCAGGCCCGAGGCGCCGCCGTCGAGGTCCTCTAGCGCCTGGGCGTTGGCATCGGAGAGGCCGCTCTGGTCGACGCGCATGGACGACGCATCCGACCGGCCGCCCGGCCGGCGGCCGGCCACCACCGGGGCGTGGGGCTTGCGGGGCGGCAGCGCGTCGAGGGCGAGGCCCTCATAGGTGCGGGTCACGAGGCGCCGGTCATAGGGCGCGCCCTTCAGCACGCCTTCCACCAGCTTCAGCCAGTCCTCGCGGGTGGCGGCGGGCAGGTCTGTGGCGAAGGGCAGGGCGGTCATGTCAGTGTCCCCGAACGGAGAAGGTTGGCGCGCGCGTTCCGGCCGACTGCAACGCAGTGCAGCACAGTGGAAGGAGAGCCGGTACCCAGCGCAAGACTGGGCCGAAGGCGGCGATAATCGTGACGCCGGTCGATCGTGCCCGCTGCGCGGGAGTCCTGCGCTGGACCCCGGCTCTGCGCTCCGGCTGCGTCGTCGCTGGTCCGGGGCACGGGGGCCGCCGCGCCCGTCACAGGTGCTCGCGCGCGAGCAGCGCGCGCTCCTCGTCGACGATGAAGTCACGGATCACCGGCACGTCGTCGCGCTGCTGCGAGAGCAGGAGCTGGAACACCATGTTGGAGCCGTGCAGGAAGCCCAGCTCCACGGCCGCGAGGTAGAATTCCCACATGCGGCCGAAGCGCTCGCCCATCATGGCGTCCACCTCTGCGCGCTTCGCCATGAAGTTCCGCCGCCAGGCGCGGATGGTCCAGTAATAGTGCAGGCGCAGGATCTCGCAGTCGTCCACCCACAGCCCGACGCGCTCGGTGGAGGCGAACACCTCGGACAGCGCCGGCACATAACCGCCGGGGAAGATGTATTTGCGGATGAACGGCCCGGTGGTGCCGGGCGGCGACATGCGGCCGATGGCGTGGATCATGGCATAGCCGCCGGGCGCCAGCAGGTTGCGCACGGTGGTGAAATAGTCGTCGAAGTGCGAGACGCCCACATGCTCCATCATGCCGATGGAGACCACGCGGTCGAACTTGCCCTGAAGATGGCGGTAGTCGATCTCCTTGAAGTCGATCCGGTCCGCGACTCCCGCCGCCTGGGCGATGCGCCGGCTCTCGGCGAGCTGCTCGGGCGAGACGTTGATGGCGGTGACATGGGCGCCGCACTTGGCGAGATAGATGGCAAGCCCGCCCCAGCCGGAGCCGATCTCGGCCACCGTCATGCCGGGCGTGATCTTCAGCTTGGCGGCGATGTGGCGGAACTTGTTGCGCTGCGCGTCCACCAGCGGCTGATCCGGATCGGTGAAATAGGCGCAGGAATAGGCCATGGTCTCGTCCAGCCACAGCCGGTAGAAGGCGGCCGGGTGGTCGTAGTGGGAGGAGACGTTCTCCTTCGCCTTGCCCACCGGATTTGCCTGCTGGAACCGGCGCACCGCGCGCCACGCCCGGCGCAGCGCCTGCTGCACCGGATGGGCGGCAAGGCCCTTGCGGTTCACCGAGAACAGATGGAGCAGCTCGAACGCGCCGGCGCCGTCCTCGAAGGTGAGCCGCCCGTCCATATAGGCTTCGGCTGCCACCAATTCGGGATTGAAGAACAGCTCCTTCTCCAGCTTCCTGTCGTGCATGCGGACGGTGACGGACGGCCCGTCCACCCCCGAGCCGAACACGTGGCGCTGGCCTCCCGCGTCGATGACCGTGAGCTGGCCCTTCTCCACGAAGCGCTTCAGGAGGTTGGAGAGAAGACGCATGGTCAGATCCTCGGGTCTTGTCGCGCGGGCGGGGGCCTGGATCCCGGTGGCTTCCAATTCAGGTTATCGTCCTCCGGAGGTGCTTTGCCTGGCGACGGCAGGGTGGAGCGTTTGTCATTCCCCACCGGCGACACGGAGGGGAACAGCAGGCAGAAGCCGGCGACGAGCATCTGAAGTGAAATGCCGGCAAGCACCATGATCCCGAGAACTTGGTACTGATCGTCCAATGATTGGCGGTTAAAATCTGAGAAAACCATATAGGAAAACAGCGACGCGGTTGGTACAACAAAGAGAATAAATACAATTAATAAAAAACTACGCCAGTATCGGAAGCCCGCATCTTGTAGCCGAGCTGCCGAAAAGATCATGAATACTACGCTGATCGCTGTGTTTATATTTTTTGCGAAAGGTAGACGCGCAAATTCTTCAGCGAACCAGAACGAGGCGGCGGAAAAATCACATAGGCCACGACGATCAGGGCATAGCTTGTCCGAGTTAATCTGAGGCGCTGCATCATGCTTTGCTCCCCCCCCCGCGTGCAAAATGCGGCGCGGCTTCTGCCCTCTCTGCGTAGCGCTTCGAAGGCAGAAGGAACAGTCCGCGCCGTATGCATCACGCGAATTCCATGATCACCGCGTCCACCGCGAGGCTGTCGCCGGGCTTGGCGTGGAGCGTCTTCACCACGCCGTCGCGCTCGGCACGCAGCACGTTCTCCATCTTCATGGCCTCGACGATGGCGAGCACGTCGCCGCTCTTCACCGCCTGGCCGGCGGTCACGGCGATGGACACCACGAGGCCCGGCATGGGGCAGAGCAGTTCCTTGCCGCCGCCGGCATTCTCCTTCCTGGGCATGAGCGCGGCGAGCGCCGCCGAGCGCTCGGTGTAGGTGCGCGCCAGGGTGGCGACGCCGCGATGGGCCAGCGCCACGCCGTTGGTGATGGGGCGCACCTGCATCGCCACCTGGTCGGCATCGATGGTGCCGGTCCACACCGGCTCCCCCGGCTTCCAGGCGGAGCGCAGGAGATGCGCGTGGCCGAGCGAGCCGTCGGCCTCGAACATCTGCACCCGGAAGCCGCCGTCCACCGGCACCACCTCGCACGGCGTGGAGATGATCTCGTCGCCCGCGGTGAGGTTGACGATGCGCCGCTTGGCGATGTTCCAGGTGATGCCGGAGGTCTGGCCGGTGATCTTGCGCTTGCGGGCGTTCTGGATGTGGTCGATCACCGCCGCCACCGCCGACAAAGCGTGCACCAGCTCGCCTTCCGGCGCGCGGGCCTGGAAGCCCTCGGGATATTCCTCGGCGATGAAGCCGGTGGAGAGGCGGCCCTCCTGCCAGCGCGGATGCGCCATCAGCGCCGAGAGGAACGGGATGTTGTGGCCGATGCCGTCGATGCCGAAGGCGTCGAGCGCGTCCGCCTGCGCCTCGATGGCCATGGCGCGGCTGGGGGCGTGGGTGACGAGCTTGGCGATCATCGGGTCGTAGAAGATGGAGATTTCCCCGCCCTCATAGACGCCGGTGTCGTTGCGCACGGTGATGGGGCCGATCTTGCCCTCCTTGGGCGGGCGGTAGCGCACCAGGCGCCCGGTGGAGGGCAGGAAGTTGCGGTAGGGGTCTTCCGCATAGATGCGGCTTTCGACTGCCCAGCCGGAGAGCTTCACGTCGTCCTGCGTGATGGTCAGCTTCTCGCCGGCGGCGACGCGGATCATCTGCTCCACGAGATCGATGCCGGTGATCAGCTCGGTGACCGGATGCTCCACCTGGAGGCGGGTGTTCATCTCCAGGAAGAAGAAGCTCTTGTCCTGGCCGGCGACGAACTCCACCGTGCCGGCGCTGTCGTAGCCCACCGCCTTGGCGAGGGCGACCGCCTGCTCGCCCATCTTCTTGCGGGTGGCCTCGTCGAGCAGGGGGGAGGGGGCCTCCTCCACCACCTTCTGGTTGCGGCGCTGGATGGAGCACTCGCGCTCGCCCAGATAGATGACGTTGCCGTGCTTGTCGCCCAGCACCTGGATCTCGATGTGGCGCGGGTCGACGATGAACTTCTCCACGAACACGCGGTCGTCGCCGAACGAGGATTTCGCCTCCGAGCGGGCGCGGTCGAAGCCGTCCTGCACCTCGTCACGGCTGTAGGCGATGCGCATGCCCTTGCCGCCGCCGCCGGCGGAGGCCTTGATCATCACCGGATAGCCGATCTCGTCGGCGATCTTCGCCGCCTCCTCGCCCGAGGCGATCTCGCCGAGATAGCCGGGCACGGTGGAGACGTTGGCCGCCGCCGCCGCCTTCTTGGACTCGATCTTGTCGCCCATGGCCTCGATGGCGTGCGGGTTCGGGCCGATGAAGACGATGCCGTGCTCGGCGAGGAGCTTCGGGAACGAGGCGCGCTCGGAGAGGAAGCCGTAGCCGGGATGCACCGCCTCGGCGCCGGTCTTCAGGCAGGCTTCGACGATCTTCTCGGCGATCAGATAGGACTGCGCGGCCTGGGGCGGGCCGATATAGACCGCCTCGTCCGCCATCTCCACATGGAGCGCGTCCTTGTCGGCCTCGGAATAGACGGCCACCGTCTTGATGCCCATCTTGCGCGCCGTCTTGATGACGCGGCAGGCGATCTCACCCCGGTTCGCGATCAGGATCTTGGTGAACATGGCGTTCGTTCCTTTGCGCCAGCGGCGCGCGTAATCTTGGATCGGGTTCGTCGGCGCGGCGCTTTCGTTCCTGTGCCGTCATGCCCCGGCTTGTCCGGGGCATCCACCCATCCGCGGGTTCGGGGGCGGAGTGGATCCCCCGGACAAGCCGGGGGATGACGGAGGTTCACAATCGCGCGGCGGCTTCACGCAGCGAGCTTCGCTTGGCCCGCCCTCACACCGGCATGTTGTCGTGCTTGCGGTGCGGCTGCTCGAGCTTCTTCGTTCGCAGCATGGCGAGGGCGCGGGCGAGGCGGCGGCGGGTGGAGTGGGGCATGATGACTTCGTCGATATAGCCGCGCTCGGCCGCGACGAAGGGCGAGAGGAAGCGCTCCTCGTAGCTCTTCGTGTGCGCGGCGATCTTGGCGGGGTCGTTCATGTCCTGGCGGAAGATGATCTCCACCGCGCCCTTGGCGCCCATCACCGCGATCTGGGCGGTGGGCCAGGCATAGTTCACGTCGGCGCCCACATGCTTGGAGGCCATCACGTCATAGGCGCCGCCGAAGGCCTTGCGGGTGATGACGGTGACCAGCGGCACGGTCGCCTGCGAATAGGCGAAGAGCAGCTTGGCGCCGTGCTTGATGAGGCCGCCATATTCCTGCGCCGTGCCGGGCAGGAAGCCGGGCACGTCCACGAAGGTCACGATCGGGATCTCGAAGGCGTCGCAGAAGCGCACGAAGCGCGCCGCCTTGCGGGAGGCGTCGCTGTCCAGCACGCCCGCCATCACCATGGGCTGGTTGGCGACGAAGCCCACCGTGCGGCCCTCGATGCGGCCGAAGCCGGTGACGATGTTCTTGGCGTAGGCCGCCTGGATCTCGAAGAAGTCGCCCTCGTCCACGACCTTCAGGATCAACTCCTTCATGTCGTAGGGCTTGTTCGGATTGTCGGGGATCAGCGTGTCGAGGCTCTCATCGTGCCGGCCCGGATCGTCGAAGGACGGCCATTCCGGCACGCCCTCGAAATTGTTCGAGGGCAGGAAGTCGACGAGACGCCGCGTCTCCAGCAGCATCTCCACGTCGTTGTCATAGGCGCCGTCGGCCACCGAGGACTTCGAGGTGTGCACCTTGGCGCCGCCCAGTTCCTCGGAGGTGACGGTCTCGTTGGTCACCGTCTTCACCACTTCCGGGCCGGTGACGAACATGTAGGAGGTGTCGCGCACCATGAAGACGAAGTCGGTCATGGCCGGGGAATAGACGTCGCCGCCGGCGCACGGGCCCATGATGAGCGAGATCTGCGGGATCACGCCCGAAGAGGCGACGTTGCGCTTGAACACCTCGCCATAGCCGCCGAGCGCCGCGACCCCCTCCTGGATGCGGGCGCCACCGGCGTCGAACAGGCCGATGATGGGCGCGCGGGTCTTCAGCGCCATGTCCTGGATCTTGGTGATCTTGCGCGCGTGCTCCTCGGACAGCGAGCCACCGAACACCGTGAAGTCCTTGGCGAAGACGAACACCTTGCGCCCGTTGATCGTGCCCCAGCCGGTGACGACCCCGTCGCCGGGGATCTTCTTCTGCTCGGCCATGCCGAAGTCGACGCAGCGGTGCTGGACGAAGGTGTCGTATTCCTCGAACGTGCCGCGGTCGAGCAGGAGGTCGATGCGCTCGCGCGCCGTGAGCTTGCCGCGCTGGTGCTGCGCGGCAATGCGCGCCTCGCCGCCGCCGAGATGGGCCACGGCGCGGCGGCTGTCGAGCTCTTCGAGCACTTCCTTCATGACGCCACTCCTTGCGCGATCGCGATCGCGAATTTGTAGCCGCCCGTCACGGCGCGATGATGCTGCATTGCAGCTCGGCCGGAAAGGGCGGTTCCCGTCGTGGCTATCAGAAGCGCGATCATCTTGAATATGTAAAAGTTTTGTGATGTTAATTGCGAATAATTTACAAAGCTGGCGCATCTGAGCGTTGACAGGCCTCACCCAGCGGAAGGCGCCGGTCGCGCCTCAGGCGATCCAAGGGGACGGTGATGCGTCAGAAGGTGTATGCCGGCCATGCGGTCCGGCGCCTCAGAGAGAAGCTCGGCCTTAAGCAGAGCGAGCTGGCCCAGCGGCTGGTGGTCTCGCCCTCCTACATCAACCAGATCGAGAGCAACCAGCGCCCGCTCACCGCCTCGGTGCTGATCGCCATCTCGCGCACCTTCGACGTGGACATCACCTCGTTCGGCGCCGAGGACCTCGACCGGCTGGTGGCCGATCTGCGCGAGGCGGCCGCCGATCCGCTGTTCCGCGACCTCGACCTCGGCTTGCAGGACGTCAAGGCGGTGGCGAACCTCTCGCCCGCCTTCGCCCACGCCTTCCTGCGCATGCACGTGGCGCTGCGGCGCACCGCGGAATGGCGCGCCTCGCTGGACGACATGCTGACCGCCGGCATCGCCCCGGGCGACGAGACCAAGTTCGTGCCCTATGAGGAGGTGCGGGACTATTTCCACTACGTCGACAACTATGTGGACAGCCTCGACCGCGCCGCCGAGGCCGTGGCGCTCACCCTCGGCATCCTGGAGGGGGTGCCGCCCGAGGCGGCCTTCACCGCCCATCTCGCCGCCCGCCACGAGGTGAGCGTGGAGACCGGCCACGCCGATCCCGCCGAGCCCTTGTCGAGCTTCGATCCCCGGACCCGCCGGCTGGTGCTCTCCGGCACGCTAGCGCCGGCCTCGCGCGCCTTCCGCCTCGCCGCCACCATCGCCCAATTGGAGCATGCGGACCTCGTGGCTTCCACCGTCGCCTCGGCGCGCTTCCGCGGCCAGACCGCGGCGGAGATCTGCAAGCTCGCGCTCTACAATTACTTCGCCGGGGCCCTGATGCTGCCCTATCGCCGCTTCCTGGACCTCGCCCGCGCGCGCCGGCACGATCTCGACCGGCTGGTGCTCGACAGCGGCGCGAGCCTGGAGCAGGTGTTCCACCGCCTCTCCACGCTCCAGCGTCCGGGCGCGAAGGGGGTGCCGTTCTATTTCGCCAAGGTGGACCGCGCCGGCAACATCACCAAGCGCCATTCGGCGACGCGCTTCCAGTTCGCGCGCCACGGCGGCGCCTGCGCCGCCTGGAACGTGCACGAGGCGTTCGAGATGGCGGGCCGCACCCTGGTGCAGGTGGGCGAGATGCCGGACGGGGTGCGCTACATCTGCCTCGCGCGCTCGGTCTCGATCCCGGCGACGCGCCACGGCCAGCCGGCGCGCGCTTATGCGCTGGGGCTCGGCTGCGAGGCCTCGTTCGCCCACGACATCGTCTATGCGGACGGGCTCGATTTGAAGGCTGCGCCGGTGGCGAAGCTCGGCGTGTCCTGCCGCATCTGCCCGCGCCGCGACTGCGACCTGCGCGCCTTCCCGCCCCTCGACCGCGACATCCGCATCGACGAGAACGTGCGCGACATCGTTCCGTTCACGTTCTCATGACGCAATTAGGTCATTGTCCCGCTCGGTAAAAGTCGCGCTTGCGCATAGGAAACGACACGAGGTGATTGCTACACTTCGTTTTATCGGCTCGGGCGGAGTCGAAGGGAGCAATCCATGAGGATATGGAGCACGGTCGGTCTCGTCGCCGGCCTGTTGGCGGCGGCCTCCAGCATCGCGGTGGCGGCGCCGGGGTTCACCACGGCCAACGTCAACATGCGGACCGGGCCGGATACGGAATTCCAAAGCATCGGCGTGATCCCCGAGGGAACGCCCGTCGAGATCGCGGGCTGTCTCGACGACCAGTCCTGGTGCGACGTGCTGTGGGGCGACTATCGCGGCTGGGTGTTCGCGGAATATCTCGGCTTCCAGCAGCAGGAGCAGAACGAGGTGGTGACCTCGCTCCTGCCCGACGTGGCGCTGGCGGCGGTGGGCATTCCCGTGGTGACGTTCGCGGTGAACGACTACTGGAACCGCTATTATGTCGGCCTGCCCTGGTATGCCGACCGCTATCGCTGGAACAATTATGTGTGGCGGCCGCGTCCCGGCTGGCCGGTGCCGCCTCCCGGCGTGCGTCCGCCCGGCTGGTGGCGGCCCGGCTATGC
>NZ_JBNFNU010000039.1:0-18523 GCF_057364445.1 Xanthobacter sp. BG11Y11_SDJG | reverse complement strand
CCGACGCGGTCGCCGCGGCGCACGACCACGACCGCTCGGCGGCCGCGCCGGCCTGTTCACCGTGGTCGAGGGCCGGGTGCGCGAGGCCGGAGCCACCCGCGACAAGGTGTTCCTCAATTTTCGGATCACGCTGGCGCGAGGACTTCACGGTCGTCCTGCCGGCCGGCGATTTCGCCACAATCTTGGGGGATGGCCTCGCTCCCGCCATGTTGCGCGGCACCTTGGTTTCGGTGCGCGGCGTGGTGCGGATGGACGGCGGACCTGCCATATTCGTGCGCAGCAGGCATGAGATCTTGATCCTGGATGGCCCGGAGGCGGCCCAGGCAAGGGAGGACACGGCACGGTGAGGAGCCTGGCGGCGAGGCGGAGGACGATGGCGGACCGGGACGCGGCCTCTGGTGCGCGTGCCTTGGATCGCGCGCGCCTGCCCCACAGCCTGCTCCGCAATCTGCCTCGCTTAAGCGGGCTGGCCGCGGCCCTCGCCGCCACCTTGGCCCTTGCCGCCTGCGCCGGCATCGACCTCGACCAGACGGGCCTCTCCGCCAGCCCCGCCACGGGCGATGCCTCGACGCGCTCCGAATTCGCGGAGATGTCGCCCTCCCAGCGCGGCGAGCACGAGCGCCTCATCGCCTCCTATGGCGGCGCCTATGCCGATCCCCAGCTCAAGGCGCTGATCCAGCAGACCGTGGAGCGGCTGGTGGCGGCCTCCGAGCGGCCCGACCTGAAATACCGCGTCACGGTGTTGAATTCGCCGGCCATCAATGCCTTCGCGCTCTCCAACGGCTCGCTCTATGTGACGCGCGGCCTGCTCGCGCTCGCCAACGACAACTCCGAGCTCTCCTCGGTCCTCGCCCACGAGATGGCGCACGTGATCGCCCGCCACGCGGTGATCCGCGAGGACCAGATGGAGCGCACCGTGCTGGTGAGCCGCGTCGTCTCCGACGTGCTGAACGATCCCGCGGTGGGGGCGCTCACGCTGGAGAAGAGCCGCAGCACGCTCGCCACCTTCTCCCGCGGCCAGGAGCTGGAGGCGGACGCCATCGGCGTCGGAATCGCCGCGCGCGCCGGCTTCGACCCCTACGGCGCCTCTCGCTTCCTCACCGACATGGGCCGCTATGCGGAACTGCGCGCCGGCGCGCTCTCGGCCAAGTCCGCCGGCTCCGGCGAGGTGGACTTCCTGTCCTCCCACCCGGCGACGCCCGAGCGCATCTCCATCGCCATCGCCAATGCGCGCCAATACGCCCAGCCGGGCGCGGGCGAGCGCGACCGCTCGGTCTATCTGTCCGCCATCGACGGCATGATCTACGGCGACGACCCCAAGGAGGGCTTCGTCCGCGGCCGCACCTTCTTCCACCCCAAGCTCGGCTTCACGTTCTCGGCGCCGGAGGGCTTTTCGCTGGAGAACACCTCCCAGGCGGTGCTCGGCGCCACCCAGGCGGGCCGCGAGGCACTGCGGCTCGACGCGGTGCGGGTGACGGCCAACCAGTCGCTGGCGGAATATCTCTCCTCCGGCTGGATCGAGGGGGTGGAGATCAACACGGTGGAGACGCTGACCATCAACGGCTTCTCCGCCGCCACCGCGATCGCCCGCGGCGACCAGTGGTCGTTCCGCATGTTCGCCATCCGCTTCGGCTCGGACGTCTACCGGCTGATCTTTGCCGCGCGCGAACTGACGCCGGAGGTGGACCGGCAGTTCCGCGCCGCCGCCAACTCCTTCCGCCGCGTCACGTCCGGCGAGGCGGAAGCGGTGAAGCCGCTGCGCGTGCGCGTGGTGGGCGTCGGCCTCGGCGACAGCCCGCAGACCTTCGCCGCCCGCATGCAGGTGCCCGACCGGCCGCTGGAACGCTTCATGATCCTCAATGGGCTCGAGGCCGGCGCCAAGCTGAAATACGGCGAGAAGGTCAAGATCATCGCCGAGTGAGGCATTCGCCTGCCGCTGCCGCCCCGATCCGCCCGCAACCCTTGCGTTCGCGCCGCTTTTCCCCTATGTGAGCGGCGTCCGAGGTCGCGCTCCCCAAAGGTGGAGGCCGCCCGGGCGGGCCTGGGGACGCGGGATACGCGACCCAGTTCGTCGGAGGCAGCCCGCCCTGGCTTTCGCTGAGCAGAACCCGGCCGCACCACTCACAGCTTGTGCCGCTCGGCGTTTTGCGCCGGCCCGCCGACCTCCGTCGGCGGCCGTCCAGTCCGTTTTCCGCAAGGAGCGCCTGGACATCCGAGCAGCCCAGGGCCTTGCAACACCAGACGCCGGCGCAGGCAATTTCGGAGTTTGAATGTCCGCCGTAGAAACCACCCGTGAAGATTTCGCCGCGCTCCTCGACGAGAGCTTCGGCAGCGCCGACACCCAGGAAGGGTCGGTCGTCAAGGGCATCGTGGTCGCCATCGAGAAGGATCTGGCGATCATCGACATCGGTCTGAAGACCGAAGGCCGCGTCGCGCTGCGCGAGTTCGCCGGCCCCGGCCGCGAGAACACCATCCAGGTGGGCGACGAGGTCGAGGTCTATCTCGAGCGCGTCGAGAACGCCATGGGCGAGGCCGTCCTCTCGCGCGACAAGGCGCGCCGCGAGGAGAGCTGGATCAAGCTCGAGAAGGCCTTCACGGCCAACGAGAAGGTCTTCGGCGTGATCTTCAACCAGGTGAAGGGCGGCTTCACCGTCGACCTGGACGGCGCCGTGGCCTTCCTGCCGCGCTCGCAGGTGGACATCCGCCCGATCCGCGACGTCGGCCCGCTGATGCACAACCAGCAGCCGTTCCAGATCCTCAAGATGGACCGCCGCCGCGGCAACATCGTCGTCTCCCGCCGCACCGTGCTGGAAGAGACCCGCGCCGAGCAGCGCCACGAGCTGGTGCAGAACCTCGAAGAGGGCCAGGCCATCGAGGGCGTGGTCAAGAACATCACCGATTACGGCGCGTTCGTGGACCTCGGCGGCATCGACGGCCTGCTGCACGTCACCGACATCGCCTGGCGCCGCGTGAACCACCCGACCGAGGTGCTCAACATCGGCCAGACGGTGAAGGTCAAGATCATCAAGATCAACCACGAGACCCACCGCATCTCGCTCGGCATGAAGCAGCTGCTCGGCGACCCGTGGGAGGGCATCGAGGCCAAGTATCCGGTCAACGCCCGCTTCAAGGGCCGCGTGACCAACATCACCGACTACGGCGCGTTCGTGGAGCTGGAGCCCGGCATCGAGGGCCTCATCCACGTCTCCGAGATGTCGTGGACCAAGAAGAACGTCCATCCCGGCAAGATCGTCTCCACCTCCCAGGAGGTCGAGGTGCAGGTGCTGGAAGTGGACAGCGCCAAGCGCCGCATCTCGCTCGGCCTCAAGCAGACCCTCCAGAACCCCTGGGAGGCCTTCGCCGAGAAGTATGCCCCCGGCGCGGTGGTGGAAGGCGAGGTCAAGAACAAGACCGAGTTCGGCCTGTTCCTCGGCCTCGACGGCGACGTGGACGGCATGGTCCACCTCTCCGACCTGGACTGGAACCGTCCGGGCGAGCAGGTGATCGACGAGTACCGCAAGGGCGACATGGTGAAGGCCGTGGTGCTCGACGTGGACGTCGAGAAGGAGCGCATCTCGCTCGGCATCAAGCAACTCGCCGGCGATCCCTTCGCCGACGCGGGCGAGGTGAAGAAGGGCGCGGTGGTGACCTGCGAGGTCACGGACGTGAAGGACGGCGGCATCGAGGTGAAGCTCTCGGGCACCGACCTCTCCGCCTTCATCAAGCGCTCCGAGCTCGCCCGCGACCGCAACGACCAGCGCCCCGAGCGCTTCTCGGTGGGCGACAAGCTCGATGCCCGCGTCACCCTGTTCGACCGCAAGGCGCGCAAGGTGCAGGTCTCCATCAAGGCGATGGAGATCGCCGAGGAGAAGGAGGCCGTGGCGCAGTACGGCTCGCAGGATTCGGGCGCTTCGCTCGGCGACATCCTCGGTGCCGCTCTCAAGCAGCGCGCGGGCGCCGAGAAGGAAGACTGAGCCTTTCCAAGGCTCAGTCTTAAGGCTTTCAGCCAGGGGGCCGGCGTTTCGCGCCGGCCCTTTTTATGGCGCGCTCGGAACCTTGGGGGCCCGCGCGCGCGCCTTCCCAGTCCCCTTTGCGCTCCCCTTTGCGCTCCCCTGGGCGCCGCTGTTGGCGCCCGCTTTCGCCCCCTTCGGCCAGCGCACCGGCCAGGCGACGATGTGGTCGACCAGCTCGAACAGGCCGAAGGCCTCCTCGCTGCCCGCCACGCGGCCCGCCACCGAGATGCCCGCCGCCGCCACGGTTCCGCGGTCGCCCGAGACCAAAGGGTGCCAGAACGGCAGGTCCTTGCCTTCCGACACCAGGCGATAGCCGCAGGTGGGCGGCAGCCACGCGAGGCTCGCCACCGCATCCGGCGTCAGCCGCACGCAGTCGGCGACCTTGGCCGAGCGGTTCTCATAGTCGGCGCAGCGGCAGGTGCCGGCATCGAACAGGCGGCAGGCCACGTCGGTATAGGCGATCTGGCCGGTGTCCTCGTCCTCGAGCTTCACGAGGCAGCAGCGCCCGCAGCCGTCGCACAGGCTCTCCCATTCGGCGGTGCTCATGGCGACGAGCGGCTTGACGCGCCAGAAAGGCTCCTCGGCCATCCTCACTCCCGGTTCGGCCCCGGCCTATTGGTAGCTCAGCGACATCTCGTAGGCCACGGGCTTCGCCGCCCGCATGGCGGCGCCGTCGGAGGGGAAGTCCTGGTCGCCCTGCGCGTCTGCGCCGCCGGAGCCCCCCGCTCCGGGCTCGAAGCGCAGGATCAGCCGGCAGGGGCCACCGTCGAGCGCGCCCCCCTTCCAGTCGGTCACGGTGCCGGCATAGTCCCAGTCGAAGCCGGCGATCAGGAACGGCCCGCCATTGGCGCGCTCCGCATCGGCGAGGGAGGAGCCCATGCCGAGGCCCTGCGGCGTGCGCCAGAGCGCGCCTTCCCGGACGGTCACGAAGGCCGGGCGCTGCCGGCGCTTCTCGTCTTGCCACAGCACCTCCAGGCGCCGCGCCGGATCGCGGCCGAAGACGACGGTGGCGCGCGCCGTCGTGCCCTCGGGGGCAGGAACGGTCTTGAACACCACATTGGCCTTGCCGAAGGCCTTTTCGAGCGCCGCATGGCTGGTATCGGGCGCAAGCGGGCCGCTACAGGCGAAGGGCGGTAGCCGTTCGGAGGCCGCGGGCGCCGGGCCGCCGAAAAGCAGCGCGGCGGCGAGGAGCCCCGCGCCGCCGGCCACGGTCAGCCGGCCGAGCATGTGGCCTTGCCCTTGAAGCTCCAGGTCCTGGCTTCGCTCGCGCCGTCCGGCAGATCGGTGACTTCGAGCCAGTAGCGGCCGGAATAGGCGCCCTCGTCCTCGTCCTTGGGTCCGGTCCTGGTTTCGATCACCAGTTCCACGGTGCCGTGCCGGCCCTCCGTGCGCTCGTGATAAAGGTGAAGCTTCAGCTCCCGGCCGTGGAACCAGTGGTGCACCAGCGCCGCGGCGTCGAGCTTCAGGTCGCGCAAATCGTCCGGCACGCCTTTGCCCTTGAGCTTCAGCTCAAACCGCTCATTGGTGAAGCCGCTCGCGAGGCCGTGCGAGAACACGATCTGGGCGTCGAACGTCACCGCCTTGTCGTCGATCGCGCAGTCGAGCGAGCCGGTGGCGCCGGCCGGTGCGGCGCTGACGGGCACCAGGGCGAGGGCCAACGCCCCTGTCGCGAAGGCCCGCAGGGGCGGGCCGAGACGACGGATCTGAGGTGGTATCCTCATGGCATGCCCCCGAGCCGCGGCCTGTGCGCACCCGCGCCCAGGGCCCAGAACACCCATGGCGTATCACGGCCGATCCCCTTGGGGAACGCCCTCCCGGCGCGACCGGCGCCATGCGCAGGCGCTGCACCGCAAGGCGTGAGAGCGCGTCATCCCACCCGCTGGCGGTGCCGCCGGGCGGCGCGGACCTAGCGCTTGGGAGTGGCGTAATGATCGGCGAAGGCGAGCACGATGGCGAAGCCGCCGAACGCGGCGACCACGGCGACGACCACGGCAAGAGTTTCTGACGGCACGGCGACCTCCCCAGCTTTTGGGGCGCAGCCTAGCGGGGGCTGCGGCGCGGCCGCCTTGACCTCCGTCAATCGTCGCCGGCCTCTTCGGCTTCCTCCACGGCGACGCGGTTCCGGCCGGCGCGCTTGGCCACGTAGACCATGCGGTCGGCGCGGTGCATGGCCTCCGTCAACTCCTCATCGGGCCGCCATTCGACGATGCCGAAGCTGGCCGTGACCGTGGCCCCGAGCGGCAATCCAGGAAACTGCGTCAGCTCGGTCTCAGCGCGCAGCCGCTCGGCCAATCCCGTCGCGCCGGCACGGTTGGCCCGCACCAGCAGCATCACAAACTCCTCGCCGCCGAAGCGGGCCACCACGTCGTCGTCGCGGACCTCCTGCTCCACCAGCCGCGCGAACGTCTGGAGCACGCGGTCGCCCACCGGATGGCCATAGGAGTCGTTGATTGCCTTGAAGCGGTCGATGTCGCAGAAGACCACGCTGACCGGAGCGAGGGGACCGATGGGCCTGACGCTCTTCGCCCGGCGGTGGAACCCGCGCCGGTTGGCGAGCCCCGTCAGCGCGTCGATGCCGCCTTCCCGGCTGATCTCCTCGATCACGTCCATCGCCACCGCGGCGAGCAGCGTCATGGCCATCAGGAAGGCGCTGATCAGCAGCGAGAAGTTGAGCACCTGCCAGAACGGCGAGGTGCGGAAGACCAGGTTCAGCGCCTGAGGGTCGTTCGCCAGATTGCGCATGTACTCTCGAATGAAGTCCGAATCTCGCAGTGTCATCAGGGTCCGCGGGAAAAAATGGAGCCCGACCAGCAAAAGAACCACAAGTATGATGCGATCCATCACTCTTCGGCTCGGAATACGCGCGAGCCGAATAAATGAATATAGAATCATTAATCCGTATCCGAAGTTTTGAATATAAATCCTCGTCACCAAATCTCTATCAATATAGAAAAATAATATAAGAGAACCATGATCGCACCCGCCAGGCCGACCAGCACCACGTCCACCCCTTGGGTGCCCCGACGCATCAGCAGCCCCTCCGCGAGGCACAGGATGGCGAAGGCGTAGAGGATGGCCGAGACCATCGTGTTGCGCCCGGTATCCGACGGGATGTGCAGCATCTGCGAGAGCGCGCCGAGCGCGAAGGAAAGGAAGGCGACGGCGAACAGCAGCACGTAGCCGCGCTGGCGCTGATAGAGCCAGACACAGAAGAAGGTCGTTGCGACGATCAGCGCGAACGCCGGCCCCGCAAACAGATAGATGCCGCCTCCGGACATCACGCCTCCGCCGGCCGACGGGCCGGTGCACTCGACTGCGGTTCCGCGCACCTCCGGAGCCGGCGGCCGCGTCCGCCGGCCCTTCCCTGCCGGTCCGGCGCGGCGCACTGGAATGACATCCCCTTGCCGAGGTCAAGTGCGCCGAGACCTTTTCAGCCCGGAGGCACCGCCGGCGGCGGCGAAAGCGGTGGATTGGGGGTACGATGATGGAGAAACGTCATGGTGGCATAGGCGCCCATCCATGATCCCACCGCCGCGAACAGCACGTACACCCAGTTGGCGGTGTAGCTGATGACGGCGAAGGAAGAGAGCATGTACCAGATGCTGCTCCAGTTGGCGGCCTGGAGCCGCCTCTTGCCCGCCACCGAGGCGGTGAACATCACATAGGCGGCGTCCGTGAGGGTGGTGGCGAGCACCACGCCCGCGGCCACCAGCGGGTCGAGGGTCGAGAAGGCGGAGAGGATTTCGGCATGGCTGGCCCCTGGCTGGCTCCTGGCGGCGGAGCGCCGCGCCGGCCATCCTCGCCACCGGCGCGCCCCGCGCAAGCGGGCATGCGGCGGGCCTATCGGCGGTAGGCCCAGAGCCGGATCTCGGTCTTCAGCCGGCGGAAGTCGTAGAAGGTGAAGGCCATCAGGGCGATGGCGACGATCGCGAGGCCGAGGCTCAGCGCGCCCGGCCAATCCAGGGCCGAGCGCGAGAAATCGTACACCAGGTAGCCCAGAATGGCCGTCACCGCCGCGCAGATGGCGAAATAGACCTTCGGCCCGAGCCGGGCGATGGCCATGCCCGCCGCCACCCAGATGGCAATCGCCACCAGGATCGACCAGCCGAGCCCCAGGCCCAGCTGGCGCCCGAGAAAATGCCCCCCTACCCCGCACAGCACCACGGACGCGACCAGGAGCAGCAGGCCGGCGCGCAGCCGCAGGATGGTGGTGGCGGTCTTGCCTCGCGTGCCGTCGGTCATGGCCTGCCTTGCCCTTCCCTTTCGTGATTACCGCTCCGGAACCGAAGCGTCGCATTATTGTTCTACGCCATCTGGAGATCGCTTTCTCCTGTCGAGTGCGCCGGGCGCCGGAGGCCCAAACGATGCGGCGAATGCTGGTGGTTCTCAATGCCCAGGCGGGAACGGTGCGCGATCTCGGCGCCGAACAGGTGCGCGAGGAGGTGGACAAGGCGCTCACGCGCGCCGACATGGACGTGGAGGTCATGGTCGCCTCCGGCGACGAGATGGTCCGGGCCATCGATGCGGCGCCCCATGGCGGCTACGATACGCTGGTGGTGGGCGCGGGCGACGGCACCGTCTCCTATGCCGCGTCGGTGCTCGCCGGCACCGACATCGCCCTCGGCGTGCTGCCGCTCGGCACCATGAACCTGCTCGCTCACGACATCGGCCTGCCGCGCGACCTGCCCGGCGCGCTTGCGGCGCTCGGCAAGGCCGAGCCCATGCGCGTGGACCTCGGGACCGTCAACGGGCGTCCGTTCCACGGCGTCTCGGGCCTCGGCTTCTTCAGCCAGATGGCGCTGGCGCGCGAACAGCTGCGCAAGAAGCGGGGCCGCGTCCTCGGCTGGCTCATCGCGCTCGTGCGGGCGCTGGTGCGCTCGGGCCGCATCTCTCTGGAAATCGAGATCGCGGGCCGGCGCGAGCCGATCGAGGCCTATGCCGCTTTGGTGACGGTGAACGCCTTCGACGCCCAGGGCATGCACCGCTCCCGCCTCGACGGCGGCCAGCTGGAGGTGCTGGTGGCGGAGGACCGCGGGGCGCTCGCCAAGATCAAGGCCAGCGCCGACGTGCTGGTGGGTTCCTGGCGCGACAATCCCGGCATCCACACCTTCACCGCCCAGCGGCTCACCATCCACGCCGGCGCGCGCACCTGGGTCGCGACGACGGGGAGGTGACGCGCGAGAACCTGCCGCTGCGCTACGCGATCTCCCCCAAAGCGCTCACCCTGCTGGTGCCGCCGGACGGGCTGCGGGCGCGCTCGGACACCGGCGCACCGGACGCCGAGACCCTCCACGAGCCGCCGCGCGCCCGCCTCGGCTGAGGGCGTGCTCAGCCCTGGTCGCGGAAGCAGTTGGTGATGGGATAGCGGCGGTCGCGGCCGAAATTGCGGGCCGTGACCTTCACCCCCGGCGCCGCCTGGCGGCGCTTGTATTCGGCGACGTTGAGCAGGCGCTCCACCCGCTTCACCACCTCGGGCTCGAAGCCCTCCGCGATCAGCTCCGCCACCGAGGCCTCGCTTTCCACCAGCCGCGCCAGGATGGCGTCGAGCACCGCATAAGGCGGCAGCGAATCCTCGTCCTTCTGGTTCTCGCGCAGTTCGGCGGTGGGCGGCTTGTCGATCAGGCGGTCCGGGATCACCTCGCCGCTCGGCCCCTTGGCGAAGACCGGCTTCCACAAATTGCGCAGGCGCGAGAGGCGGAACACCTCGGTCTTGTAGAGATCCTTGATCGGATTGTAGCCGCCGTTCATGTCGCCATAGAGCGTGGCGTAGCCGGTGGACATCTCCGACTTGTTGCCGGTGGTGACCACCATGGCGCCGAACTTGTTCGACACCGACATGAGCAGCGTGCCGCGCACCCGCGACTGGAGGTTCTCCTCGGTCACGTCGCGGGGCCGGCCGGCGAACAGCGGCGCAAGCGCCGCCTCGATGCCCTCCACCCCGCCGGCGATCGGCACCGTGTCGTAGCGCACGCCCAGGCGCTCGGCGACGGCGGCGGCATCGGCGAGGCTCTCGCCGGACGTGTAGCGATAGGGCAGCATGATGCAGTGGACGCGCTCGGCGCCAAGCGCATCCACTGCCATCGCCGCGCACAGCGCGCTGTCGATGCCGCCGGACAGGCCCAGCACCACGCCGGGGAAGCGGTTCTTCTCCACATAGTCCTTCAGGCCGAGCACGCAGGCGGCATAGTCCGCCTGGTCGCCCTCGGTGCGGTCGGCAAGCGGCGCCTCGGTCATTTTCCAGCCGTTGGCGAGGCGCTCCCACTTGGTGACGCGCACGCGCTCCTGGAAGCTCGGCAGCTGCATGGCGAGCGAGCGGTCGGCATTGAGCGCGAACGAGGCGCCGTCGAACACCAGTTCGTCCTGCCCGCCCACCTGGTTGACGTAGAGCAGCGGCAGGCCGCTCTCCACCACGCGGGCCACCGCGACGTTCTCACGCTCCTCATAGACCGAGCGGCGATAGGGCGAGCCGTTGGGCACGATCAGCAGTTCCGCCCCGGTCTCGGCAAGGCATTCCACCACGTCCGGTCCCCAGATGTCCTCGCAGACCGGCACGCCGAGGCGGATGCCACGGAACGGGATCGGCCCCGGCATCGGGCCGGGCGTGAACACGCGCTTCTCGTCGAACACGCCGTAATTGGGCAGGTCCACCTTGTGGCGCACGGCGGCGACACGCCCGCCGTCCAGCAGCAGCACCGAATTGTGGAGCTTGCCCGCCTCCATCCACGGCGCGCCCACCAGCAGCGCCGGCCCGCCGACGGTCTCGGCCGCCAGTTCCTCCACCGCCCTGCGGCAGGCGGCCTGGAAGGCCGGCTTCAGCACCAGGTCCTCGGGCGGATAGCCCGAGATGGACAGCTCGGAGAACACCAGGAGGTCCGCACCTTCGAGGCGCGCCGTGTCGCGCGCCTTGCGGGCGAGCGCGAGGTTGCCCTCCACGTCGCCGACCGTGGGATTGATCTGCGCCACCGCGATCAGGAGTTCGTCCGGCGGGGCGCTGGCGGTGACGGAAGGCTGGGTGTCGGTGCTGCTCATGGCTTTCGGATGTAGCCCCGGTGCGGCCCGGCGAAAAGGGGGGTCGAGGTGCCCACGGCATTGACCCGCACGCTGGGAAACCACGACCCGCGTCAACCGGCGGCGGCGCACTGAAGGGAAGCGACAGGATTACCCAAATGGGGGAAGTGCGTCGCGCGCCCCAAAGCTACAGTCGTCATGCGCTCCTTGGAGCATAGCAACGGAGAAGCGAATATGTCTCGTCTTTGGATTGTTGCAATTTTTGCGCTGACCGCCCAGGTCGGTGCCGCCAGCGCCTGCGTCACGACCGGCAAGGTGCCTGGTCAATATTATTTTTACAATGGCTGCCGCGACGCGGTGGTCGTCAAGTACTTTGAGAATGGCGGGTATGCCGTCATGACCGGACGCATCCCCGTCGGCGGCAGATATCACGTGGACAGCATCGTCGGCCGCTATTCCTGGTGCTACGTGGGCGACAAGCACTATTGGACCTGCTCCTGAGGACTGACCGGCGCAGACCGAAGGGTCTTGTCCACGCGGGCGCCGGGTCCCGAGCCCGGCGCTCAGCCGGCCAGCGCCGCGATCACCGCATTGAGCACCGGGAAGCCGTCCGGCGTCGCCCGCAGCCGGTCGCCGCTGCGGACCACGAGGCCGTCGGCCTGAAGCGCCGCGATGCGCCCCTCATCGAGCGGGCGGCCGCCGAGGCGGGCGTGGCGGGCGAGGTCGACGCCCTCCGGTGAGGCGCAGGCCCATGGACGCGCATCTCGTCGGCCTGCTCGGGAGCGGAAAGCGCGGTCTCCTCGACCAGTCCGTGGCCGTGCGCCTCCGCCCGCGCAAGCCAGGCCTCCGGCGCGCGCTCGGTGAAGGTGGCGCGGCGCGCGCCGTCCACCCGCAGCCGGCCATGAGCGCCGGGGCCGATGCCGGCATAGGTGCCGTAGCGCCAGTAGACGAGATTGTGCCGCGCCTCGGCGCCCGGCCGCGCATGGTTCGATATCTCGTAGGCCGGCAACCGGCGGCGGCGGTGACCTCCTGCGTCACGTCCCACAGGGCGCGTGAGGCCTCATCATCGGGCAGGATCAGCTTGCCGGCGCCATAGAGCCGCGCGAACGGCGTCTCCGGCTCGATGGTGAGCTGGTAGAGCGAGAGGTGCTCGCAGCCCTCCGCGAGCGCGCGCTTCAGCTCGGCGGCCCAGGCCTGCGGCGTCTGGCCCGGCCGGCATAGATGAGGTCGAACGAGACGCGGTCGAAGGCCGCGCGCGCCACCGCAACGGCGGCCAGCGCCTCGGCCACCGAATGCATGCGGCCGAGGCCCTTCAGATCGCCGTCGTCCAGCGCCTGGACGCCGAGCGAGACGCGGTTGACGCCGGCGGCACGGTAGCCGGCAAAGCGCGTCGCCTCCACCGAGGTGGGGTTGGGCCTCCAGCGTCACCTCGGCCATCGGCGGCGAGCGGCCAGGCGTCGTCGATGGCCTCAAGGATGCCGCCCACCGTCTCCGGCGCCATGAGCGAGGGCGTGCCGCCGCCGAAGAACACCGTCTCCGCCCGCTGCGGCCCACCGATCTCGCGCATATGGGCGATCTCGCGCCGGAAGGCGGCCAGGAACCGGTCCTGGTCGGGCGGGGCGTGCCGCACATGGGAGTTGAAGTCGCAATAGGGGCATTTGGCGAGGCAGAACGGCCAGTGCACATAGACGCCGAAGCCACCTTCGGGAGCGGCCGGCTTTGCCTCCGGAACACCGCTTTCGTCGCGTGGGATGTTCATGCCTTCATGATCCGACGTCCTCGCCCCGCCCCTGCGTCCCGGCCGACTGCAATGCAGCGCAGCGGAATGGAAGGAGAGCCGGGACCCAGCGCGAGAATCCGCCGAAGGCGCGTCCTGATCCGACCATCCCATACATTGCCTGCTGCGCAGGAGTCTTGCGCTGGGTCCCGGCTCGCATTCCGCTCGCGCTCCATGCGTCCGGGACACAAGCCCGTCACCCCTCCAGGCACGCCCGCGACAGCTTCAGGAAAGCCCGCGCCCGGTGCGACAGGCCGAAGCCCCTGGGCGGCATGGCGTGCTTCTCGTCGGCGGTCATCTCGGCGAAGGTCTTCTCATAATCCTCAGGCCGGAAGATGGGATCGTAGCCGAAGCCCTTCGCCCCGCGCGGCGGCCACACCAGGGTGCCCTCCACCGTGCCCTCGAATTCCTCCAGATGCCCGTCGGGCCAGGCGAGGCACAGCGCCGAGACGAAGCGCGCGGTGCGCTGCTCGGGGGCGAGGGCGCCAACCTTGCGCAGTTCTTCCTCCACCTTCTCCATGGCCATCTCGAAGTCGCGCTCCGGCCCCGCCCAGCGGGCGGTGTGGATGCCGGGCGCGCCGCCGAGCGCATCGATCACCAGCCCGGAATCGTCCGCGAAGGCCGGAAAGCCGGAGGCCGTCGCCGCCGCCACCGCCTTCAGTCGCGCATTGCCGGCGAAGGTCGTCTCGGTCTCGTCCGGCTCGGCGAGGCCGAGCTCGGCGGCGGACACCGCTTCCACCCCGTGCGGCTCAAGCAGCATGCGCATCTCGGTGAGCTTGCCGGGATTGTGCGTCGCCACCACGAGGCGGCCTTCGAGGCGGCGGCCCATCAGGCGATCGCCGCCTTCTGCAGTGCCACGAGCCGGTCCACCCCGCCGCGCGCGAGCGACAGCAGCGACAGAAGCTCGTCCTGCGAGAACGGGGTCTTCTCCGCCGTGCCCTGGATCTCGACGATGCCGCCATCCCCCGTCATGACGAAGTTGGCGTCGGTCTCGGCGGCGGAATCCTCCGCATAGTCGAGATCCAGCACCGGCGTGCCGTTATAGATGCCGCAGGAAACCGCGGCCACGTGGGTCTTGAGCGGGATTTCCTTCACCATGGAGCGCGCGCGCATCCAGGCAAGGCAGTCGTAAAGCGCGATCCAGGCCCCGGTGATGGCGGCGGTGCGGGTGCCGCCATCGGCCTGGAGCACGTCGCAATCGATGGTGATCTGTTTTTCGCCGAGGCCGACGAGATCGGTCACGGAGCGCAGCGAGCGGCCGATCAGGCGCTGGATCTCCTGGGTGCGGCCGGAAGGGCGGCCGGTGGTGCTCTCGCGCCGCGTGCGGTCGTGGGTGGCGCGCGGCAGCATGGAATATTCCGCCGTCACCCAGCCGCGCCCCTGGCCCTTCAGCCACGGCGGCAGGCGCTCCTCCAGCGTCGCGGCCACCAGCACGTGGGTGTCGCCGAACTTGACGAGGCAGGAGCCTTCCGCATGGCGCATCACGCTGCGCTCGAAGGAGACGGCGCGCAGCTCGTCGGGGGCGCGTTTGCTGGGACGCATGGGGGACAATTCCTTTGAGGTGCTCTCGATCCGGGCGTCTTTGTAGGGGGGGCGGATGGCGCCAGCAAGGGGCGCGCCGCCGGGGCGCTTGAACGGGGCACGGTCCATGGACACATTATGAGGTCCTGGCCGCCTTCCGGCGCGCCGATCCGCGTGACGCATGCGAGGCACACCGTGGCGCTCGACCCGCTTCTGTCTTTGTCCACCGGCGCGCTGGCGCAGATCGACGAGCGCGCGCGCGAAATCTTCCGCCAGATCGTCGAGAGCTATCTCGCCACCGGCGAGCCGGTGGGCTCGCGCAACATCTCGCGCCTCATCCCCATGACGCTGTCGCCGGCCTCGGTGCGCAACGTGATGGCGGACCTGGAGGCCGCGGGCCTCATCTTCGCGCCCCACACCAGCGCCGGACGCCTGCCCACCGAGCGCGGCCTGCGCTTTTTCGTCGATGCCATGCTGGAGATCGGCGACGTCAACGAGCGCGACCGCACCAATATCGAGGCGCAGGTGATGGCCGCCGCCAAGGGCGCCACGGTGGAGGGCGTGCTGCAGGAGCCTCGGCACTGCTCTCGGGCCTTTCGCGCGGCGCCGGCGTCGTCACGGCGCTCAAGACCGATCCGCGCCTCAAGCATGTGGAGTTCGTGCCGCTCGATCCGGGCCGGGCGCTGGTGATCCTGGTGTCCGAGGACGGGCAGGTGGAGAACCGCGTGCTGCCGCTGCCGGCCGGGGCTGCCCGCCTCGGCGCTCACCGAGGCGACCAACTTCCTCAGCGCCCGCATCCGCGGCCGCACGCTGGCCGAGGCGCGCACGGAGATGGAGAGCACGCTGGCGGAACTGCGGCGCGATCTGGACGCGCTCACCGCCCGCGTGGTGGAGGCCGGGCTCGCCACCTGGTCCGGGGACGCGCCCACCGAGCGGCGCCTGATCGTGCGCGGCCAGGCGAAGCTCCTGGAGGACCTGCGCGCGCTGGAGGACCTGGAGCGCATCCGCCTTCTGTTCGACGACCTGGAGCAGAAGCGCGACGTGGTCGACCTGCTCGGCCGTGCCGAGGAGGCGCAGGCGCTGCGCATCTTCATCGGCTCCGAGAATCGCCTGTTCTCGCTATCGGGCTCCTCCACCATCGTCGCCCCCTATCGCGACGGGCAGGGCCGCGTGCTCGGCGTGCTTGGCGTGATCGGCCCGACCCGGCTCAATTACGGGCGCATCGTGCCCATGGTGGACTTCACCGCCCGCCTCGTGAGCCGGGTGCTCGGCGCGCCGGGGGCGGATGCGGCGTGAGCCACGCCGAGGGGGAAGGCCGGGGTCTCGCGGTCGCGAACTCTTGATTTTCGCATCCTTCCCCCGATATGCGCGGGGACCATTTTTCCGCCCCGCGCGGGCGAGACCGCTTGAGAAAAGAGGAAGACCGGATGAGCGAGCAGATGCGCGCGCCCGAGACCGGCGAGGGCACGGCCAACCCCACGTCCACCGTCCAGGCCGAGGCCAATGTGGAGGCCAGTGCCGAAGCCGAGGCCCTTGCCGCCGCGGACGCCCAGATCGGCGCCGACGGCGCCGCCGAGCGGGCCCGGCTGGAAGCCGAGATCGCGAGCCTCAAGGACAAGTTCCTGCGCGCCTTCGCCGAGGCCGAGAACGTGCGCCGGCGCGCCGACAAGGAAGTGGCCGACGCCAAGACCTACGGCGTCGCGTCCTTCGCGCGCGACATGCTGACCGTCGCCGACGATCTCGCCCGCGCCCTGGCCTCCGTGGACGACAAGGTGAAGGACGAAGCCGAGGGCTCGCTGAAGGCGCTGCTGGAGGGCCTGGAACTGACCGAGCGCGGATTCCACAAGGCGCTGGAGAAGCACGGCATCCGCAAGATCGAACCGCGCGGCGAGCGTTTCGACCCCAATCTGCACCAGGCCATGTTCGAGGTGCCGGACCCGAGCGTGCACGCCGGCACTGTCGTCCAGGTGGTCCAGGCCGGCTACACCATCGGCGAGCGGGTGCTGCGCCCGGCCATGGTGGGCGTCGCCCGCGGCGGGCCGAAGCACGATGCGGCCAAGCCTGCGGCGCCGGATGCGGACCACGACCCGGCGGCGAGCCGCGGCTGAACGCAAAAGGGGCGCCGCAGGGCGCCCCGATCGATCGCTGTCCGGCCGCCGGTGCGGCACGCCGCGGGTTAAAAGTGGCTGGGGGTCTCGAACCCGCCGCGCGAGCCGCCGTGCCCCTCGTCCTCTTTGCCGGTGCCCATCAGGTCGGCAAGCGTGGCGGCGATGGCCTTGCTGGTGTAGGGCTTCGGCACGCGGGGCGTGTCGGCGAACTTCTCCGGCAGCCGGCCCGAACCCGAATAGCCCGAGCAGAACATGAACGGAATGCCGCGGTCCACAAGGATGGCGGCGGCCGGGAAGACGTATTCGCCGGCGAGATTCACGTCGAGGATGGCCGCATCAACGGTCTCATGCGCCGCAGCCGCCATGGCGGCCGACAGGTTGGCCACGGGCCCGACGACGGTGCAGCCGAGCGACCTGAGATTATCCTCCAGGCCCAGGGCCACCAGGAACTCGTCCTCGACGACGAGCACCCGCTTGCCAGAAAACTTCATCTTTCCATACGCCTTGGTTGGTCTCTGCAGTTTCGCGACCAACGGTGGGTGAGGCGGAAAGTTCCGCGCGTCCCGGTCAATGCGGCGTCTCGCCCTGCCTTTTACCGAGCGCCGGAGCCGGTCGGACGGGCGCGCGGCCCTAAAGCATCAAGGCATTATGGTTAATGAGGAATTAAGTTTTCGCGATCGCCGGGCCGGAAAACCGGCGCGGCGCGCGCGCGCTCGCGCCGCGGTAATCGCACCCCTGCCCTGCGCTCCCGTTGGGGCAGGCCTGCAGCCAGGCCGCCGAAAGCACCGGGTTCGCCGCGGCGGGCGCCGGGGCGCAATCAGTCCTTGGCGCGCTCCACATAGGAGGCGTCGGCGGTCATGATGACCACGCGGGTGCCGGCGGAGATGTGCGGCGGAACCATGGTGCGCACGCCGTTCGAGAGCATGGCCGGCTTGTAGGACGAGGAGGCGGTCTGCCCCTTCACCGTGGGCTCGGTGTCGACGATCTCCAGCGTCACGCGGGCCGGAAGCTCGATGGCGATCGGCACGCCGTTGTGGGTGGAGAGCATGCATTCCATGCCCTCCTGGAGATAGACCGACTGGTCGCCCATCACGTCCTTCGGCACCGTCACCTGGTCAAAGGTCTCGGGGTTCATGAAGGTGTAGCCGTCGGAATCCTCATAGAGGAAAGTGTGCGGGCGGTCCTCGACGAAGGCGCGTTCCACCTGCTCGGTGGTGCGGTAGCGCTCGGAGATCTTCACGCCGTCGGAAATCCGGCGCATGTCGAGCTGGGTGACGGGCGTCCCCTTGCCGGGATGGATGTTCTCGGCGGTGAGCACCACATAGAGCTTGTCGTCGATGTCGACCACATTGCCCTTGCGCAGGGAGCTGGCGATGACCTTGACCACGTATCGTATTCCTCGAACTGTGCGGCGGCGCCGCATCTGAGCGTTGGCGCGCACCTAGCCCATAATGGCGCCGAGCGCCAGTCTCCGGGCACATTTCGCTCCCGCAACGCCCGAAGGACCTGTCGCGCGCGATGACCTCTCCCTTGCCCCCCGGCCCGCTCCCGAGCCCCTGGTGGGAGCCGCGCGCCTTCGAGGACCGCCGACCCTTCCTCCTCGCCCGCGCGCGGCTGATGGCGCGGATGCGTCAGGCGTTCGCGGACTGGGGCTTCCTGGAGGTGGAGACGCCCATTCTCCAGCGCTCGCCGGGCAACGAGACGCACTTGCACGCCTTCGCCACCGACCTCGTCACCCCGGATGGGACCAGCGCGCGGCTCTATCTGCGCACCTCGCCGGAATTCAGCGCCAAGAAGCTCCTGGCGGCGGGGGAGCGGCGGATTGTCGAGGTCGCGCGGGTATTCCGGAACCGCGAGCGCGGCCGGGCGCACCATCCCGAGTTCACCATGGTCGAGTGGTACCGGGCCGAGGCGCCCTATACCGCGCTGATGACGGACTGCGCGCGCCTGCTGGCGCTGGCGGCGGAGGTCGGCGGCACGGCCTCCTTCGCCTATCGCGGCCACGCCTGCGACCCGTTCGCCGAGCCGGAGCGCCTGACGCTGGTGGACGCCTTCGACCGGCACGCCGGGATCGACCTCGAAGCTGTGCTGCCGCC
>NZ_JBNFNU010000038.1:0-18737 GCF_057364445.1 Xanthobacter sp. BG11Y11_SDJG | reverse complement strand
CCGCGCTCGCCGGCCTCGCCGGCGAGCTGAAGGCGAGCGGCGGCGACGTGCTGCCGCTCGCCTTCGACATCACCCGCCCCGACGAGGTCGAAGGCGGCGGTCGCCCGCGCCGCAAGAGGCGTTCGGGCGCATCGACATCCTCGTCAACAATGCCGGCTGGGACATCGCCAAGCCGTTCGTCGAGACCGACCCGGCGCTGTGGGACAAGATCATCGCCATCAACCTCGTCGGCCCCTTGAACCTGCACAAGGCGGTGCTGCCGCGCCTCATCGCCGGCGGCGGCGGCAAGGTGGTCAACATCGCTTCGGACGCCGGGCGGGTGGGTTCCTCGGGCGAGTCGGTCTATTCCGCCTGCAAGGGCGGGCTGATCGCGTTCTCCAAAACCATCGCCCGCGAGTGCGCGCGCGACAATGTGCGGGTCAACGTGGTCTGCCCCGGCCCCACCGACACCCCGCTCCTGCGCTCGTTCGTGGGGGAGGGGGAGTTCGGCCAGAAGATCTATGACGGCCTGCGCAAGGCGATCCCGCTGAAGCGCCTCGGCGAGCCCGACGACTTGCCCGGCATCATCGCCTTCCTCTCGAGCGCCGATGCCGATTTCATCACCGGCCAGGTCATCAGCGTGTCTGGCGGCCTGACCATGCACGGATAGGACGCCATGGACTACCAGGACATCATCTACGAGGTGCGCGGGCCGGCGGCCTGGATCACCATCAACCGGCCGGAGAAGTACAACGCCTTCCGCGGCATCACCTGCGAGGAGCTGATCCACGCCATCGGCAAGGCCGGGTGGGACAAGTCCATCGCCGCCATCGTGCTGACCGGCGCGGGCCAGAAGGCGTTCTGCACCGGCGGCGACCAGTCGGCCCATGATGGCGCCTATGACGGGCGCGGCACCATCGGCCTGCCGGTGGAGGAATTGCAGAGCCTGATCCGCGACGTGCCGAAGCCGGTGATCGCCCGCGTCAACGGCTATGCCATCGGCGGCGGCAACGTGCTCGTCACCTGCTGCGACCTCGCCATCGCCTCGGCCACCGCCGTGTTCGGCCAGGTGGGGCCGAAGGTGGGCTCGGTGGACCCGGGCTTCGGCACGGCGCTGCTGGCGCGCGGCGTCGGCGAGAAGAAGGCGCGCGAGATCTGGATGCTGTGCCGCCGCTACAGCGCCCAGCAGGCGCTGGAGATGGGCCTCGTCAACACCGTGGTGCCGGCCGACGACCTGGACGCGGAAGTGGAGCGCTGGTGCATGGAGATCCACGCGCTGAGCCCCACCGCCATCGCCATCGCCAAGAAGTCCTTCAACCTCGACAGCGAGAACATCCGTGCCATCTCCGCCATGGGCATGCAGGCGCTGAGCCTGTTCTACCAGACCGAGGAATCGCGCGAGGGCGTGAAGGCGTTCCTGGAGAAGCGGCCGCCGAAGTTCCGGTAGGGCGGGAGGCCAGCGCGCGCCCTCCTGTTTGCACGCGCCGTCATCCCCCGGCTTTTCCGGGGGATCCACGTTGCGGCCGGGCCTGCGATAGGGTTTGTACCGTCGGGCAATCGGCTGTGTGGATGCCCCGGACGAGCCGGGGCATGACGCATCGACATCGAATGCCCGCTCCCTGCGAGGCTCAGCCATGGAGATCGAGGCCTTGGACTACGAATCCCAGATCAACATCGCCTTGCGCATTCCCGACCGCGAGGCGGTGGTGGAGGGCTGGTATCGCGACGCCGCGGCCTACCGGGAGGCGGCGCGGTCCGAGCTCGGCATCCCCTACGGGCCGGGGGCGCGGCAGTATCTCGACGTCTTCCACGGCGAAGGCGGCGATGGCAGCCTGGCCCCCGTGGTGCTGATCCATGGCGGCTACTGGCAGCGCTACGACACCCGCACCTTCAGCCACCTGGCGTCGGGGCTGAACCGGCGCGGCATCGACGTGATGATGCCCAACTACACCCTGGCGCCGGAGGTCCTTATCGAGGACATCTACCGCGAGATGTGCGCCGTCGTGGGGCACGCCTTCGAGCGCTGGCGGCGGCCGATGGTGATTGCCGGCCATTCCGCCGGCGGCAACTTCGCCGCCCGCATGCTGGCCGAGGACTGGACCCGGCACGGTCTGCCGCGGGATGTCGTGCGGTCCGCCTTCTCCATTTCGGGAATTTACGACCTGAGGCCGGTGATCGGCACCACCATCAACGGCGCCCTCAAGCTGGACGCGGCGCGCGCGGTGGCGCTGAGCCCGCTGCTCCAGCCGGCACCGACGAGCGGCATCCTCGACACCGTGGTCGGGGCACTGGAGAGCGAGGTCTATCTGGCGCAGGCGCAGGAGATCGTCCGGGCCTGGGGCGAGCGCGGGGTCGAGACCAGCGGCACTGAGATCGCCGGGGCCAACCACCTCACCGTGCTTGCCGAGCTCACCGACCCGCACAGCGCCACCCTGGGCACGCTGGTGGCGCGGGCCGGCGGCTGAGCGCGGGAGCGGTCAGCGCTTCCGCTTGCCCGCTGCCGCGGGCAGCGGCGCGGGCTGCGCAGCCTCCGGCGCGTCGGCGAGGAAGGCCTGGAGCTTCAGCGCCCGCTCGCTGCTGTCGATCAGCCGCGCCATGATGTCGTTCAGCAGGCGGAACTCTTCTGTGGAGAGCGGGCCGAACTGCACGTCGTTCACCTGGCGCTGCACCGGCGCCAGCTCGCTGAGCCGGCGCCAGCCTTCCGCGGTGATGCGCAGCTTCACGCGGCGGCGGTCCTCGGCGTCCGGCTCCTTGCTGACGAGGCCGAGGCGCTCCAGCTTGTTGGTGACGGTGGTGATGAACGGCCCGCTAAGGTGCAGGTGGGTGGCGAGGCGATTGACGCTGACGCTGCGCTCCTCCGCCTCCAGGTGGCCGATGGAGATGAGCACCGAATATTCGATCCCCGCGAGGCCGATCCGCGCCGCATGGCCGGCCCGCACCGCCTCGTGGCGGGAGAGGAAGCCGAACAAGGCATGCACCAGCTCGCGGAACGACCGGTCGCTGCCATCCTCCAGCAGTTCGGGCCGGGACACCGTGAGCGGCGCGGGGGCTTTCGATGTGTCGGCCAATGAAGTCATCTCCCACCCCGGCCCGCGCGGCCGCTCGCTCCGGCACGGCCGCCGCCAGCGACGGGGCGGGTTTAGCCCGCATGCCGTCCCGCGCCAAGGGACGGCCGGCGCCCACAGGCAGCGGGGCGTGCAGATATAGATTGCTATATTAGCTAATTATGTTAGCTTTTAGACCGGAAATGCGCCCGTGCGACGAAACACGCGCCGGCAGCGGGAGAACGCCCAGATGAACACGCACACGACCCCTCTCTCCCTGGTGAAGACCGGCGCCGAGCATGTGGCGAGCGTCAATGACGGGCGCAGTGTCTATCTCGACGGCAAGGTGGTGGGCGACGTGAGCGTCCACCCGGCGTTCCGCAATGCTGTCGCCTCCGCCGGCATGCTCTACGACTTCCAGGCCGCGCCGGAGAACCTGGAGGCCATGACCTTCGAGCTGAGCCCCGGCCGGCGCGTCAACCGCGCCTGGCAATTGCCGGAGAGCTACGAGGACCTCGTGGTCCGCCGCAAGGCGCTGGTGGCGCAGGCGGAGCTGACCGGCGGCTTCCTCGGCCGCTCGCCCGACCATGTGGCCTCCTCCATCTGCGGCCAGTATATGGGCTTCGAGGTGTTCGAGCGGCACGACATGAAGCGCGCCGCAGCCTTCCGCGACTGGTTCGAGGACGTGCGCCGCCGCGACGTGTTCCTCACCTATGTCATCAACAACGTGCAGGGCGACCGCTCCAAGGCCTTCGGCAGCCAGCAGGAGGGGGCGCAGGACATGGTCGCCCGGATCGTCGACGAGGATGCAGGCGGCATCACCATCCGCGGCGCCAAGCTGTTCGCCACCAGTTCCATCATGGCGAACGAGATCTATGTCAGCTCCGGCCAGCCCTTGATGCCGGGCGAGGAGCACCTCGCCTTCTCCTGCGCGCTGCCGATGAATGCGCCCGGCCTCAAGCTCTTGTCGCGCAAGTCGTTCGAGGCGCATGCGGTGAGCGAGTTCGACAATCCGCTGTCCGCCCGCTACGACGAGAATGACGCGCTGGTCTTCTTCGACGACGTGAAGGTGCCGTGGGAGCGCGTGTTCACCTATCGCGACACCGACATGTGCCGCGCCCAGTTCCACGACACGCCCGGCCACGTCTACCAGAACTACCAGGCGCAGATCCGCCTCTCGGTGAAGCTACGCTTTGGTGGGCCTTGCGCGGGC
Source organism: Xanthobacter sp. BG11Y11_SDJG (assembly GCF_057364445.1). Taxonomy (NCBI): domain Bacteria; kingdom Pseudomonadati; phylum Pseudomonadota; class Alphaproteobacteria; order Hyphomicrobiales; family Xanthobacteraceae; genus Xanthobacter; species Xanthobacter sp. BG11Y11_SDJG. Next base: position 14,501 of record NZ_JBNFNU010000038.1, on the reverse strand, counting down.
GCTCACCGAGATCATCGGCACCTCCAACTTCCCGCAGGTGCGCGACACGTTGGGCAAGCTCGCGGCGCAGGCGGCGATGATCGAGGGCCTCGTCTACGGCATGGAGGCGGCGGGCTACCGGCGCGGGCCCTATTTCCTGCCGGACCGGCATTTGCTCTACACCGCGCAGGTGTTCTCGCAGGAGCTCTATCCGCAGGTGATCGGCACCATCCGGGAACTCGCCGGCGGCGCGCTTTTGATGCTGCCCTCCTCGGTGGAGGACTTCTCCAACGAGGACCTCGCCCGCATCATCCGCCTGACGCAGATCTCTCCTGCCGTGAGCGGCGAGGACCGGGTGAAGCTGCTGAAGCTCACCTGGGACGCCGTGGGCTCGGAATTCGCCTCGCGCCACCAGCAATACGAGATGTTCTACGCCGGCGCGCAATACGTCACCCGCGGCCACAGCTTCCGCACCTACGACTGGGCGGGGGCAGCGAAGGCGGTGGATGTGATCGCGTCACGCTATGGGATGGGGTGAGGGGGGCGCAACGGTCCGCACGGATTCCGCATCGAAGGCGACGGGCCGGCAAGACTCCTTCGGATGACGACCGGCAGCGACTTTGCCGATTTCATCGCCGAGATGAGCGTCCCCGGAGACACGCCGCCGGCGGCTCCCAACATGGCGCTGCTGATGGCCGCCGCCGAACGGCACAACATCGCCATCCTCGGCCCCCTGCCACGATAGAGGCAGCGCCTGGCGCGGGTGTGCGGCAGCCTTTGGCGGTGAAGCACCACTCGCAATACGAGGTGTTCTGGGCCGGGGCACAATACGTGACGCGCGGCCTAAGCTTCCGCACCACCGGCTGGGCGGGGGCGGCGAAGGCGGTGGAGGTGATTGCGTCGCGGTGGGGGATGGGGAGGGGGGCGGGCTGCGAGACGGGATATCCAGTTGTGAAAAATCCACGATTCAGGTGCAGAAATCGGAAGCAAAGAAGTCTGAATCCCGCCGCTGGAGACTGGCCTGATGCATCCCGCCGTATCTTCGTTAGCACCAATGTTGGTGCAACTTGATCGGCGGCGGCCCGCGATTGATGCCGAACGGTTGGCTTCACAGCTCTACGGCGCACCCGATTTCTCGCCGATGAGATTATTTAATCCCGGAGAAACCACACTTAGCCGAGTAATCGCAGAGTTGTTCGACCCATCGGGGACCCATGGGCAGGGTCCACTTTTCCTGAATGCGTTTCTCGGCGTTCTTGGGCTGCCGACTTTGGGCCAATTTGAATGGTGTCGGATCCGCACGGAAGTGCCAGTTCGTCGAATGGAGACCGTTGGGGGCGATAGGCGCATCGATATCGTCATCGAGACGCCTGACCTTGTCATTGGGATCGAGAACAAGCCCTGGGCGCCACAATCTGAGCGACAGTTATCAGAGTATTGGTCCGCATTGACTGGTCGTCTGGATGGTAAAATTAAAAGATTGGCATTCATTTCTCAACAAGAAGCAGGCACTGCTCAGGAAAGCGTTTCAAGAGTTCCCTATGTAGCATCGGATGAGAGATCCCTTTATGCGATTTTTGACGGCGTTCTCGACAAGATCAAGGCCGTTCCGGTGCGCGCCTTTGTCGTTGACCTTCTCTCCTATTTCGCCGCTCAATTCGGAGAAAAGCCTTTGATGAAAGAAGATGACAGTCCCTTTCTTAATGCGGTCGATGAAATAATTTCCAGGAACGAAAATGCCCGAAAGGCAGCCTTTATTGTTTTATTGGCCGGACGCCGCTTGCACAAAAGCTCCATTGACGAAATTGAAGCATTCCTTACGGCTGACCTGCAGGCGATGGGGCTCCATGTTTGCGCGCCTTATTCGCTCCACGAGTGCCTTTCGGTACAGTATCGCCCGTGGAGATTGCGTCGAGACACGTGGCCTGAACGTTGCGTTCTTGCGCTGGAAGCTCAACGGAGCCACTTCGAACAGATTCTGGTTGGTGTCCGGGCGCCGGATCCCAAACTGGGCGCACGGGCAAATGGGCAAGACTGCACCGATCATGACCGCCTGCGGAACGTGCGGGACAAGGTTGGCGGCGGTAGTCGCAGCCAATGGTGGCCATGCTACCAGTTGGCAACACCACGGGATTGGAGCCAAGAAGAAATTGCGCGGCTTGTGCTTGAAGAGCCCGGCCCCATCGTTGCTCACCGGGACATCCAGCGGCTAAGGGATTATCTCGTCAGTCTTGCAAGTGCGATTGACGAATGCATTGCAATTGCTGGCGCGCCCTAGGGGAGGGCACGACATTGGCTTTGAAGGTGACGGAATCGTTGAATTTGTTGACGTTGAAGGCCGTTTGGGGTACGCAAAATGGGGTACGCAACGGGTACTTGGTGACCTCTCCCAATGGCACGCGCTCCCCAATCCGACCGCCGTTATCTTGAGCAGCACCACGGCAAGTGGAGGGTGTCCATAGCCGTGCCTCGGCACCTTCACAGCGCTCTCGGGACCCGTCTCAAACACCCCCTGAACACCGATAGCCTCGCTACGGCGAACCGCCTCAAGTGGGCCGTGGTGGCCACGCTCAAGGGCGCCATAGAGAAGGCCCAGCGGGTGCATGATCGAAGCACAGGCACGGGCGGCACTGCGGACGTGGTGGCTGTGGAGGGCATGGAATGGAGGGAGGCGATAGCGGCCGAAGCTGCGTCGTCTGATGCGCCCATCCTCCCCGACCTTGTCACGGACAGGGCGGAGGAACTGGAGCGGAAGCACGGCACAGGCCATGCGAGGGCGTTCGTTGATGTTGCCACGGGCAAGGCGACGCCCATCGCCACCCTAGAGCCGGCATGGCTCGCTGAGGTCGGCTATTCAGGCCGCACCGAGACGGCCCGTAAGCAGGCGGTGCGTAGTCTTCTGACGTGGTGCCGGGCCTCTCATATCCCCGAGGTGGTGGAGGCAATAGACCGGCGCGTTGCTGGCCGCTACGTGTCGGAGGTGTTCATCTCCAAGGGGGTGGACCCTGCCACCGCCAACAAGCTCATCACGGGCCTTTCCGCCCTCTGGCAGTGGCTGGTAAGGCGCGGCCATGCCTCCGCAAATCCATGGGAGCGGCAGAGCCTCCAAGTCCGCAAGGTCCGCACCGAGAGCGGGGAGGATGCCAAGCGGCCGTTCACTGACAAGGAGGTGGTGGCCATCCTGTCGGGGGCGTCGGGCGTATTGGCCGACCTCTGCCGGCTAGGAGCCCTCTCAGGCATGCGCCTTGGTGAGATGGCCGACTTGCGTGTCAGGGACGTGAGGGGGGACACGATCCGCGTGGTGCAGGGGAAGACGGATGCGGCCGCCCGAGACGTGCCCATTCACCCCGACGCTGCGGCTCTGGTCGCCCGCCGATGCGCGGGGAAGACGCCCGATGCCCACGTGTTCCATGAGTTGCCAGACCAACGGAACGCCGCCCGCCCACGCGGCGCCCCCGTGTCGCAGGCTTTCACCCGGCTCCTGCGCCACCTCAAGCTAGACGACCGTATAGAGGGCCGCCGGCAGGCCCGCACGGACTTCCATTCCTTCCGCCGCTGGTTCATCCGAAAGGCCGTTGAGGCTCTTGAACGGGGCGCCACGGGCTTCACCGCGTGGACCATCGCTGACGTGGTGGGCCACTCCAAGGAGGGCGGCCCGCTTCCCATGACGATGGGGCGATATCCCGGAGCGGCGGGGACAGAGGCGAAGCGGGCCTGTGTGAAAATGGTGAAGTTGCCGAAGGGCGTATGAGGACGGGTGCCCCGCCCGCATCCTGCGGTACGCCGACTATGACCACGAGAAGCAAGGAGCCGATCCTATGGACCCCGAGCCCATGATTGTGGGGGACCCCTGGTGGGCATTCTGCCCGCACCGGCCCCACCAGCCCGATAAGCCAGCTTGCATCGCCTGTCCGGTGAGCGACGAGTGCCCCGTTTACCTGCCCAACGAGGAGCCGCCCAAGATTGACTAAGGCCCGCCTGATCGGCCCGGACACCGACCGGGGAGGCTGCCCCCTCTCCGGTACACGGCCGCCGATGTTGGCGGCATCGGGCGCGGTTGAAAGCGCCGGCGCACCCCTTCGGCTTGCGCGGCTCTATGCTCAACCTTGAGGCGGTACGTTTGCCGAAGGGGGCTTTTAGTCCAGCGGATCGTTCAGCCAAGGTCGCGATAGGGGGAGTGGCCGCGACCTGAGGTAGAATGCGCGGTAGAGACGATTCTCTTCGCGCAAAGTGGTGCCATGTTCGATTCTCTCCTCGCTCACGGCTTTCAAGTCGAGGTGCATTCCCACGCGGGTGCAATCCTCAGCGTGGATTTTCCCGAAGCTGTCGGCGAATTGGAAGCCGCTGTTGGTGCGCTCTCCATCCCCATCGAAGAGATCATCGGGTCAGGCGGGGGAGAAACTCAAGGAACGCAGCGATTGCGACGCTCTTTGGCCGACCTGGGGTGGCGTAAGCATAATTTCATAGTGGAAAAGAGTATTGATGGCGTGCGACGTGAATCAACGTCGCATGAGATTGACCACGTAAAGATATTCGAGGGGGTTGGCACGATTGCGCTCGAAATTGAGTGGAATAACAAGGACCCATTCTTTGATCGGGACCTAGAAAATTTCAAGCGACTTCACGCTGATGGTGCGATTGCTGTTGGGGTGATCGTCACCCGAGGACTTTCAATGCAGGCAGACATGAAAGCGATGGTGCGACGGTTTGCGGAAGAGCGACAACTGCGGTCTAACGAAGACGTCCACGCTATCGGCCTGACCCGTACCCCTCGGCAACAGCGTGACGTAGAGCGGCGGATGGCTAGCACTGGCGCGACCTTCGCCGACGCATGGTCCTCCCTTTTTGTGGCGGACAAGTTTGGTGCTGCCACGACGCATTGGGGGAAGCTAGAGGACCGCGTTCATCGAGGCGTCGGCAACCCGTGCCCTCTGGTGCTTATTGGGCTTCCATCGTCCATCGTGACGTTTGGAGACGGGCTTGAATTGGAAGATGTAGCCATCATTGAGGAGCAGCTTCGCGAAGATGGGATAGCCCCGAACGACTGATGGGCTACTTCACCGGCGCGGATGAGTTGTAAGCGTAGGTGTTCCAAGTGGGCTCATAAGAGTCATCCGCTTGGTTCCCCAAGTTGCCCAATTTTGCGTGTGCCTCGACCAAAGAGCTCCAAAAATGGGCCGGGTGAGCATGACTCAATTAGTGGGTACTGCTCATCTGGTTTGCGCGAATGCTCGCGCTTGCGGGAAGACAAATAGTTAACTTGAGTCCGTCCCGCGTCCAGCGTTCGTGCATTCTTGCCTCGAACGCCGAACAAGATCAGCTCTGTGACATTCCGGAAATAGAAGCCCACGCCGCGTCCGTCCGAACCGCCATCCTTGCGAACCTTGTGCCATACGAGATTGGACTTGTAAGTGAAGCCCCACGCTCTAAGCACCTCAAGCCCTTCTGGGAGGAGGGCATTGGGCACCCACAGGTACAGGTGTGCAGTCGGTGCGGCGATACTTGCGACAGGGAGCGCTTTGATCCCTTCGAGCCCCATAGTGTCATAACGCGACAGGCGCCGGTGTTCGGGGGCAACCTTCCCGGTGCGGTTGGTGAACTGCCAAGGCGGGTCGGCCAATATCGTGGCAAACTGGCGCTTCCTGGCAAAGGCAAGGAGGTCCTCACCGGCCGACAGCTCACGATCCGTCCGTGCCAGCATCATCGCCCCCGTCCTTTGTGCGCGTCGAATCTAGGCATGATAGCGCGGGGTAGCCGGTTTGACACTGCCGAACAACTGCCAGCCCCACACACCCCAGACCGAGGGCGAACAAATCTCGGTCGGGCCGATACCGCAGCGAAGGCCGTGACCTCGCCTGCCGACATGGCAGGAAGCGAGCCGGACCCAGTGCGCCCAAAGTCTCCGATGTGGGCCGGAGAGTGGTGGTCGGCATTGCATAGGACCGTGACGAGCGGGGCCTGTGCACCTTCAGTATGGGGCGATCAGGTCGCAAGGTGCGGCGGATTGACTCCCCCCGATACGATGGGCCGCCCGTCGCTCTCAGTCCAAAGCTAAGGCGCTCAAAGAAAATCGCATGGACACTCCCCAGTTATGAAGTAACCCCGCTATCGGGTACTTTAATACTTCTGGACATACGCCCAAGACACCCGCCATCGTCGTGACGGCTCATAGAGCACACGGGCCACTCATCGCAGTTTGATCGAAGGAACTCTTGCGCATGACCTGCACTGCCTACGCCACCCCCGGCGCCGCCACTGGCCCCCGTGGCGTTCACCTCGACGACATCGACGACACCCCCTGCCGCATCCACGGCCACCTTCCCAGCGCCTTCCGCACGCCTCCAGGCTATACCGGGCCGGGCTGGTATTCGGTGTGGGAGTTCCTCGCGATCACCGAGCCGGCGGCGCTGGCGCTCTCAGACGTTGCCAAAGACTGGTGGGAGGCGGTGAACGCCGCCATTGAGCTTTCCAGGCTAGAGGGCGTCGCGCTGCGCATGGCCCCGTCCCCGGCGGTTCTCGCGGACGATTACGACATCGCCAACGTGGTGCTCTTCCCGGATGCCATCTTGCGGGACGTGTTCCCCATCCGGCAGTCGTGGTGAACGGGGGGAGGGAAGACGCATGGCCCCGCGCAATCGCCCCCAGCACACCACCACGCGGCAGGAAGGTGGATCGCACCACCGCCCACCCCGCCGCTTCCTCGCCGGGCCGTGGGAGCCCGCCAGCCCCCTGCGCCACCTGACGGAACTCGGGACGGACCATCGCCGCGTCATGGACCGAATGCGGCCCCGTAGCGGGGGCGGTGGGGATGGGGGAGAGGACTTCTAGCCCCACGGCAGAATTGCCCCGCAGGGCAACTTTCGGTCACGTGGGCGCGGGGCAGAATGAAGTGTTCGGGAGGGGGCGGGCTGGGCAGCTTGGCGCCTGTCCTCTCTCGTACACGCCAGCAAGACGGGTGCCACGGAATAAGGACCCCCCATAGGGGCAGGGGTAGGAAGGATACTCTTTAAGAGTCACTTCTAGAGCCCCTGTAGTCCCCTTGAAGACGGCTTGAAGAGCATTGCCGGTGACCCTTGATGGACCACCTACGTAGACCACCTATACAGCCCCATTCCTCAATCAAGACAGGGGTGGCGGTGGTCCTGTGCTGGTGTCCCGCCTCCGGTCCCTTGCACCAGCTTTGGGGTAGCTCGGCGCTCCCGTGTAACAGGGGCATTCCCGAGATGGGCTCGAAGGGCTCTGCAAGGCGTCACCGAGAAAATCAGTCCACCACAACCACGAAGAGGTGCCGCATGGCCGATATGGCAGATAGGTTCAAGGAATGGGAGGCGTTGAACGCATGGCACGGCCGCAAGCCAATGAACGACAAACACATGTCCGCCCTCGCCACCAGCATTGCCCAACTACGTTCCGGCTCGCCGACCGAAGATGAGGAGGTTTTGGCCAGCGCTCTAGAACGGCTGCTTTCAGACGAGGCGCTTTCTGATGAAGACACCAGCCTATTGGTGACCCGTCTAATCACCTTGGCGGCCGTCTCCTCGGCGCTGGCAGTCTCCTCGCCCATGACATAGGCGCCGTCCTTGCGGATCGTGGGCAGCACCACCCGCGTCACCCAGTTTTGGAAGGCGCGGGCCTCGGGCTTGTCGGAGCGCATGATGAGCTTGTAGAGGCCGCTCTCGGAGACGGTGACAAACCGCCGTGCTTGGGCGCCGGGGCTGGGTTCAATCGGATTGAACCGGACTTCGTAGGGCTCCAGCTTCTGCGTCGCCATGGTGACGTTGACCTTGCCGCCATAAACGTAGGCCGACAGCGCCCGGCACACGTCCGCCGCCACCCACCACGGGTCTCCAGCGATCATCACCACGCGCACGTCGTGGCCGTTGAAGTTGAACAGGGAGAGGGGGCTGCTGGTGCTCATCGGCCGATCTCCTTGGTGGTGTCGTCGGGGGTGTCAGCGCCCATGGCGTAGGCGACCGTCTCGGCAGTCATCGCGCAGTGTTGGGAGTGCCAAGCATCGTTACGCGGGATTTTCAGGGTTCGCTGACTACCCGCAAATCCCTGCAAACACTCGCTCCGAATAAGGTTCCCCCATAGCGTAAATTGGAACCTTCGGCGACCTGCCGAGGCCACGCCTGCGCCCCGTAAAAATTTTGTCCTCAGGCGCCCATTCCCCGCGCCGTGGGGGCTCCACTGCCCCTCCCTTCGCCGACCGTCCTTTTCAGGAAGCCGCCACCACGCGGCTCACGGTCTCCACCCCACGCTTCCACCCGCTCCCCCCGGCGCCAGCGCTCCCGCACCGAGAAAGGAGACCGCCCCACCGTGTTCGACATCGGCTTTTCTGCCCAGGCGGTCTTTGGCACTGCCCCGCTGCCCCCGCGCCTCTATGACGACCTGCTAGAGGACCCCAGGGCCTTCGGCCTCTCCGCCGCCCTTGGCGCCGCCCTCGCCGAATATGGCAACGGCGACGAAGACGAGAGCGAGGAGGACGCCGACGCCAAGCAAGGCGAGCACCACGCCGCCCACGTGGTCGCCTACCGCGCCCACAGGGATCGCGAGGCCCACCTAGCCGCCCTTCACGGGGGCGTTGCGACCATCTGGCATCACCTAGACGGCTCCGCCGGCTGCACGAAGCTGGGGTGCGATGAGGAGTTCCTGCACGTGCGCCACCTGTGGGCCGACGAAGAGGACATCCTCGCTGCACCATTCGTGCCCACCGACCGAAGCCCGTTCCCCCTCAGGACCGGCTACCCCCACTGCGCTCTGCCGTGGGCGTGGTGGCCTCCTGTTGTCGGTGGCGGGTGCTCGGCGCTCCTCTTCATCTTCCGTATCTGGCGAGCCAGCCGGGTGGTCACGGCACAGATTGCCGCCGCTGGTGGCCTTGACGACGATCGCGGGTGGATCACCCGGCCGGATGCGCCCGGCTTCTCCGACCTCGCCGAATGGCGCCGCTCCATCTTCCGCAGCGAAGCGGAGAGGAAGGCGGCCCGCTTGGTGGAGAGGCAGGCGAAGAAGGCCGCTTCGCAGCGCGTGAGGCGGGCCGCTGTCCGCGCCACAGAGCCTCCGAAGGTGCGTGAGGTCCGCGCCATCGAAGTCGTGGGAGATCGCGCCTACGTGCCCCTGTCTCAGGGCTACCGGGCGTCCATCAACGCCGCTGACGTGCCCTTGGTGGTAGGCCACAACTGGCATGTGGCAATCGTCAAGGGGAGACGCCCCTTCGCAAAGCGGGCCGAGCAAATGCCCGGGGGCGGCACACGCCATATCCGCCTGAACCGCGTCGAGGGCCTGACCGGCCCCGTCGAGATCATTGCGCCCACCTGAGGCGCACACACACGAGCTTTCTGAGGGGACAGTACAGTCACGCTGTTCCTGAATGCGTGGGCGGGGGGTGCTAGAGACACCTCCCACCCGGCCCCTTTGCGTGCTCTTCCACTCCCCCTCCGCTGATGCGGCGGGCCTGGAAAGGCGCGTGAAGGGGCACCTTCTCTTCCGACGCCCACACACCCCCAACCGCTGATCGTCTCCCGTGCCGCCCTGCGGCGACGGTTGAGACAGTACGCCCTCCCGCTGGCCCCCTCCCGTGGGTCTCCCTCTCTCTCCTCACGGTGGAGGGGGCGGGCGGGAGGGCGTGCATTCCATCGGCTCCTAACCACCAGTCCACCCACACGACCCCCGAATGAGAGAGAACGCCTTGCGCACCCGCACCACCACTTCCGTCCCTTCCGTATCCGCCACCATCCCCGCCTTCGACACGGTCGCCTTCATGACCTACAACCGAGGTGGCCTTGTCGGCTACGCCGCCGCGATCATCGGCCCCCTCGGTTCCGTGCAGCCTGTTGTGGGCGTGGGCGGGGAGCACATGACGCAACTCGGCTACGCCATGCGAGCCTATCGGGACACGCTGCGACGCCTCCCCGTGGATGACCGCAAGGTGGTGGTCATCGTCGCGGAAGACCTCTTCCCCGACCTTGTCCGCAAGCCGCCGCTCATCACCTGCGGCACGACCTCTGCCGGCCCTCGGGTGGATCGCAAGCTGTCCACCGAGTTGACGACCTCGCTTGCTGCCGAGATCGCCCCGCGCCCCGGCATCACCATCGCCCCTGTGACGAGCGATGCCGACGATACGGGGCTATTGGCGGACCTCTTCAACGCCGCTCGCGATGCCGTGGAAGACACCCTGGCGGATGCCAAGGCTCTTGCGGAGATCATCGGAAAGGCGAAGGCCGCCAAGGCGGTCATGCTCCGGGAGGAAGCCAACCTCTCCGACGCAAGCGTGACGTGGGGCGAATGGGACCGCATGGCCTCCCGCCTTGAAGACCTCAAGGCTGGCCGCGATCCCGACACCGTGGACGGCTCCCCCCGGCGCCATCTTCGCGGGGCCGTTGACGATCCCGTTGGCGGCACCTTCGCGGCACGGTGAAGAACTCCTACGCCGCCCGATAGCGGCCCCGGTGGCGGGGGTGTCCAAGTTGGACGCTCCCGCCCCCACCCCCGACAACACCCTGTGATGCCCCCTGAAAGCCGCCAATGCGCGGCTGAACGCGATGCTACACACCTCTCTAGGTGGTAGCCGCAACGCCGCTCGCGGCTCCTGCCCATGCCGTCCTGAGGGATGGCCGGCGGGAACTACCGCCCCAGTGGTGTTCGTGGGACAGGCTGACCGATCCCCCCACCGCACCGGCCCTTGCACGCCGCCAATGCCCGCCCCGAGAGGGCAGCACCATGGCGCCTGCAAAGGACTACCGGGAGCCGATGGAAGGAGACGTGGCCACACTCTCCAACATCACAAGGTTCCAACACACAAATGACTGATACGACTGTCTCCCGCCTTGGCATGGCCAACGGCGCGGGAGCCACCGACGCCCTCTTCCTCAAGGTCTATGCCGGCGAAGTACTGGCGGAATTCGAGCGGCTGAACGTCTTCAAGGCGCTCACCTACGTCCGCAACATCACCAACGGCAAGTCCGCCACCTTCCCGCTGGTGGGCCACGCCACGTCCGAGTATCACACGCCCGGTACTTGGATCGATGGTCAGGCCGTCCCCCATGCTGAGAAGGTCATCCTGGTGGATGATAAGCTGGTGGCTGCCAGCTTCATCGCGGACATCGACGAGGCGAAGAACCATTACGACGTGCGCCAGATTTACACGCAGGAGATCGGCGAGGCGCTGGCCTTCGCCTATGACACCAACCTTGCGCGTGTGGTCACCAACGCTGCGCGTGCCTCCTCTGAACTGACCACCCGCGCTGGCGGCTCCCGCATCACCAACGCCGCCATGAAGACGGATGCGGCGGTGCTCGAGGCGGCTCTCTTCACCGCCACGCAGACGCTGGACGAGAAGAACATCCTCTCCACCGACCGCGTGGCCGTGTTCAAGCCTGCGCAGTACTACCTTCTTGCCCAGCGTGACCGCCTCGTAGACACCAGCCTTGGTGCCAAGGGCGCCGTGGCGTCGGGCCGCGTCGAAACCATCGCGGGCCTGCCCATCGCGAAGTCTAATCATATCCCGTCCACCAACGTGACCACGGGACCGACCAAGTATCAGGGCGACTTCACCACCACGGCGGGTCTTGTGTTCCACAAGATGGCCGCCGGCACGGTGGAGCTTCTCGGGCTGGCAGTGGAAAGCGAGTACGAAATCCGCCGTCAGGGCACCTTCATGATCGCCAAGTACGCGGTGGGCCATGACGTGCTGCGCTCCGACTGCGCCATCGAACTCGCCACCGGCGAAGTGGGCGCGTGATCGACGGCTGATGGTCGGTGCCCAGTGACATCCCCGTCAGCGGCTCCTACGTCCGTCGCGATATGGAGCGAGGTGCTGCTGTGGCTGATGCCACCGATGGCACAGATGTTGTTCAGCAACTGAACGCCTTGCTGACCGCCTTGAGGGCCGCCGGCATCATCGCTCCATCGGACAGCGCACCTTCCGGGGGCGAGTAGCCCCAACCTCCTAGACCGCCCCCAACGGGTGTCATCCTCTCCCCCTAGAGCACGATCTTGCGCAGGTGCCACCGCTCTCGCGGGGATTTATGCGTGGATGACACTCTAGGGGGCGGTCTTTTCTTCGATGCCTCAGCTTCCCCCGCCCGCGCATCCCCTGTGTCCTCTCTAGGACGCCTGCGAAGCCTTGCCCCCTCACATGAGGAGGGGGTGGGGCCAGCGGCTCACACACGGGACATCACCCACCAACACACCCACCATCTGCCCCCGCTCACAGTGGGGAGAAAGGACCCGTTGCGCTCCTTCACCAGCGAGGAGTGGCGCCATATCCAACGCCACGTCTTCCGCCCCACCCGATATCGCGGTGTCTTCCACTTCGGCGGAAATGCCCCTGCCGAGGAGCGGTTCATCGCCTTCTACGGCCCACCGGAAAAGCGGTTCGTGTCCGGCCTATTCGGTGACGATACGACCGCAGCCCGCGCCTATGACGCCGCGCTGATGACCCGCTACGGCAACGCAGCCGTGACCAACGTCACGTTGGGGAACTTCACACAGAGCGCAGCGGAAGCCCCGGCCACCTGACCGGCAGAAAAGGGGGAGCCGGACGGTGTCTCCCCCGAAACTGTCCGGCTCCTTTGCCCATTCTGAGATCACAGGGGCGGGGCGCCTTCAGGTTGCACCCGCCTCTAGGAAATTGGAGGCGCAAGCTGTGACGTGGCCTTGCGACATTCGGCCCGTTCAACCCGCATCCGGTGCGCTCAGAAAAGGAGAGCCGGACGGCAGCTTTCGCGAGGGGGGAGATACCGTCCGGCTCTTTGCCTTCCCCGGTTAGGGCTGTGGGGCAGGCTGCTCTAGACTGCACGAAGCAGTGAGTAAGTAAAGGGCAGCATAGCTGACCGTTTGGCTGCCTCACCTCAGCGCCGCTTTATTCCACGTACGCTCCCAGAATCCCACGAGCGAGAGAGAGAGAACGACCATTTGAACACTGATCTTCTGTGTACCCCCACCGCCGTCGCCAGCCCGGCGCCTGCCCCCGTGTTTGCCATGAGCACCGTGCCGGGGGCCATCAACGCCGCCCATGCGCGTGTCATCGAGGCGGGCCGCTCCACCCTCCTCTTCGCCAAGGAGGCCGGGGAGCACCTGTTGAAGGCCAAAGACCTCGTGGCCTCCGGGAAGTTCAAGGCGTGGGTTGAGGAGAATTGCGAGTGCTCATACCGGCAGGCCATGAAGTACATGGCAGTGGCCAAAGTTGACCCGCAGGGCAATTTTATCCCGCGATTGGCATCAACGCCTTTCTTGCCTCCCACGCCAAGCCCCGCGACAAGACCCCCGACGCCAAGCACACCGAAGACCCCGCCCCCGATAGCGTCTCGGCTTCCTCTGACGAGGTCGATGGTGGCCGGCTTCCCGGCGAAATAGGTGGTCGGCCGGACAGAGAGGACGTGTCGGCCCTCCGAGATGAGGTCGCCAGTCTCACCAGTGAGCTACAGGCCGCACGCGACGCCTTGGCCACCGCCGAAGCCCATATCGAGACATTGAAGGCGCGTAACGCCTCCGCCAGCGCCCCCATCGGTGACGAGGTGGAGAGCCTCAGGGCGGACCTTGCCGAGGCCGAAGCGTACTTCGATCAACGCGAAGCCGCCCTGAAAGCGTCCGTTGAGGGGCTTCGGGAGGAACTCAAGGCCATGCGCAAGGAGCGCAACGAGGCCAAGCGGCTCCTACAGGTAGCTGTGGAAGCCTCGCCCACCGCCCGTCATGCGGTGGAGAAAGATGGCATGCCCTACGGAGAGCACGATGCAGGCGGCGGGGCCGCCTCTTGGGACTTCTAGGGAGGCCCGCCACATCCACCACGGCCATCTCCAATGGGGTGGTCGGATAGGTCTCACTCCCCGCGTTCGTGGGGAGCATGGGGACCACCCGCAGAGCCGGAATGGAGGCGCTATGCCTCACCGGCCTGTGTTGGGTGGAGGGTGGCCGTGTTCGGCTCCGACGCTTCCATGAGAAGGCGGGGCTACCCCTACGACCTCCTGTCATGCCGCTACGACGCCCTGCGCCCCACGCTCTTCATCGCGCCCCCTGACGCGACCGTTGAAGAGGCGTGGCGTGCTCTGGAGGCCCTCCGGGCACAGCGTCATGGGGGCACCTGCACCGCCATGGAACTGCGCTTCATCTTCGACCACTTCCCCGCCGCTCTCCCCGCGAAGGCGGTGGCTCGCATGGTCGGGGTGTCAGTCTCCACCGTGAGGCGCCGCGGGGCCAAGAGCCAAGGTGGCTTGAAGAGGAGTGGGCCTGATTTGGTCGGAATTCCGAAGTGGGATCGATTGATATGCACCCGCGCCGGCACCCCCCGTGCCCCCTGCCGTGGCCCCTGCCCAAGAGGCCGCCGGGCGGCTGGGAACCGCACCGCCCCGGCGCGACTAGCGGGGCCACTGACGGCCAGCTAGGCGGCCCGGCCCCTTCCAGCCCAGCGGCCTAGCGCCCCCGCCGCCGAGTCCCCGTACGCCGCATCCTAGACGCCCGCCTTCCCCACGGCGCCAGTGGACTCGGCAGGAGTCGTGAAGGGGAGGCGGCTGGTATAGGCCAAG
>NZ_JBNFNU010000037.1:0-19642 GCF_057364445.1 Xanthobacter sp. BG11Y11_SDJG | reverse complement strand
CCCCCATGCCGCCGGGCGGCCGGCGGCCTTCTCGCCGCGCCGGCTCGGCGCCTATGCCTGGCGCGAGGCGCTGGAGCTGCGGCGTGATCCCGGTGCGCCTCGCCTTCGCGCTGCTCGGCACCGCGCTCCTGATGGTGATCTTCGGCTACGGCATCACCCTCGACGTGGACAAGCTGCGCTTTGCCGTGCTCGACCGCGATCAGACGCCGGAGAGCCGCGCCTATGTGGACGGCTTCGCCCATTCCACCTATTTCGTCATGGAGCCGGCGCTCAAGAGCCCGGACGACCTCGACCGCCGGCTGAAGGCCAACGACATCGCCTTCGCGATCGAGATCCCGCCGGAATTCGGCGCCGATCTGCGCTCCGGCCGGCCGACCGAGATCCTCGTGACCATCGACGGCGCCATGCCGTTCCGGGCCGAGACGATCCAGGGCTATGTGCAGGCAGTGCACCTCCTGTTTCTCGCCGATCTCGCGCAGATGGCGGGACAAAGCGTGACGAGCTTCGCCACCCTGGAGATGCGCTACCGCTACAATCAGGCCTTCAAGAGCGTCGAGGCCATGGTGCCGGCCACCATCGCCCTGATGCTGATCTTCATCCCGGCCATCCTCACCGCGCTCGGCGTGGTGACGGAGAAGGAATTGGGCTCCATCACCAATCTCTATGTCACCCCCGTCACCAAGCTCGAATTCCTGCTCGGCAAGCAGCTGCCCTATGCGGCCGTCGCGTTCTTCAATTTCGGCGTCCTGGTGCTGATGGCGCTGTTCCTGTTCGGCGTGCCGCTGAAGGGCTCCTTCCTCGGCCTCGCGCTCGGCGCCGCCGCCTATGTGCTGGCCACCACCGCCATCGGCCTCGTCTCCTCTACCTTGACGAACACGCAGGTCGCGGCGCTGTTCGGCACCGCCATCGGCACCATGATGCCGGCGACCCAGTTCTCGGGCATGCTCCAGCCGGTGGCGACGCTGGAAGGCGGGGCATGGGTGCTCGGCACCTTCTTCCCCACCACCTATTTCATGCGCATCTCGGTGGGCGCCTTCACCAAGGGGCTCGACTTCGCCGATCTCCTGCCGTTCGTCGGCGCGACCATCCTGTTCTGGCCGGCGCTGCTTGCCCTCGCCTGGGTGATCCTGCGCAAGCAGGAGGCGTGAGATGGCGCCCGCTCCCGCCTTACCCTCGCCCTCCCCCGCAGGCCAGCACCCGCCGCGCCGGCGCGCCTTCGCCGGCAACGTGCGCGAGCTGGTGGCGAAGGAACTCATCAGCCTGTGGCGCGACCGGTCGCTCCTGGTTCTGGTGCTCTATGCCTTCACCGCCGCCATCGTGCTCCAGGCCAACGGCATGCGGCACGATCTCAACCGCGCCACCATCGGCGTGGTGGACGAGGACAATTCGGCGCTCTCCAACGCCATCCTGGACGGCCTGCTGCCGCCGCGCTTCCAGACACCGGTTCATATCGCCCCGCAGGACGTGGACCGGGGCATGGACGCTGCGCGCTACACGTTCGTCCTCAACTTTCCGCCCGACTTCCAGTCGGACGTGCTCGCCGGGCGCGAACCCGAGGTCCAGCTGCTCATCGACGCCACCGCCTTGATGCAGGCGGGCCTCGGCGCCAACGACATCTCCGCCATCTTCCAGGAGGAGGTGAACCGCTTCGTGCTGCGCCATTCGGAAGGGGTGCCGACGCCGGTGGAGCTGAAGATCCGCGTCGCCTTCAACCAGGGCCTGGAATCCTCCTGGTTCACCGGCACCATGGGCCTGATCACCAACATCACCATGCTCTCGGTGCTCTTGGCGGGGGCGGCGCTGATCCGCGAGCGCGAGCACGGCACCTTGGAGCATCTCCTGGTGCTGCCGGTGCGCCCGTCCGAGATCATGCTGGCGAAGATCATCGCCAATGGCGCGGTGATCCTGGTGGGCTCCGCGTTCAGCGTCGTGGTGATCCTGAAATGGGGTCTCGGCATGGGGATCGCCGGCTCGGTGCCGCTGTTCCTCGCCGGCGCGGCGCTCTATCTGTTCTTCACCGCCTCGCTCGGCATCTTCCTCGGCACGCTGGCGGGATCGATGCCGCAGTTCGGGCTGCTGTTCTTCCTCGTCGTGCTGCCCATGAACATGCTCTCGGGCGGCTTCACCCCGCTGGAAAGCATGCCGCAATGGCTGCAGGTGGCCATGCAGGCCTCGCCCTCGACCCAGTTCGTCGCCTTCGCGCAGGCGATCCTCTACCGGGGTGCGGGGATCGAGACGGTGTGGCCGCGCTTTGCCGCCACCTTCGCCATCGGCATGCTGTTCTTCGCCTTCGCCCTGGCGCGCTTCCGCACCTTCCTCGCCGCGCAGCAGTGAGCGGCCTCAGCCGCCGTCCGCCGGCTTGCCGGACAGCAGCGCCGCCACCGGCCGCGAGCGGGGATGGCCGGCGCAGAAGGTCAGCGTCACGATCAGCACCGGCACGCCGATGAAGGCGCCGGGCAGGCCCCAGAGGAAGGCGAAGAAGAACACCGAGAACAGCACCAGGAACGGCGAGACCGCGAGCGTCTTGCCGGCGATGCGCGGCTCGATATAGCTGCCGGACAGGAACTGGATCACGTTCAGGCAGACGAAGACGAACACCGCCATCTCCCAGGACTCGAACTGGGCGAGGGCGAAGACGGTCGGCAGCAGGGTGGCCACGAACGGACCGATGAACGGGATATAGTTCAGCGCGAACGCGATCGCGCCCCAGGCCAGCGCCAGCTCCAGCCCGGAAAACAGCGTGAAGGCCCACACCGCAAAGCCCGTGGCGAGGCTCATGAGGGTGCGCACGATCATGTATTTCTGGAGCTTTTCCGCCGCCGCGGCGCCGCCGCCACCAGATAGGCGCCGCGCCCGCCGGCCGGAGCTTGAGGAGCTGGGACTTCAGCGCGTCCACCTCCAGCATGCCGAGCAGGACATAGAGGAAGGTGAAGACCAGGAACGAGGCGAGCGAGTGCAGCCGGCCGGAAATGTCCTGGAACAGGCGCAGCATCCAGCGCACGTCGAAATGGTCCGCCATCACGCTGGCGAGCACGAAGCCGTGGCCTTCGAGCCAGACGCCGAACGTGCCGTAGAGCGCCTGGAAGCGGGCGGCATTGGCGAACACCCACTGGCCCACATGGCCGAAGCCCCAGACCACCAGCGACGTCACCGCCCCCACCACGCCGAGCGCCACCACCAGCGTCGCCAGGACCGCGGCGATCTTGGGCAGCACGCGCTCCAGACGGCGCTGGAGCGGCCAGGCGAGCGCCATGACGAACACCGCGAAGACCACCGGAACGATCAGGGTCTGCGCTTCCCGGAGCGCGGCACAGATCACCACCAGGGCAGCAAGCCCGACCAGCGCCCTCATGGCGTTCCCCCCAAAGCCCGCACCCGCCGCGGCGTCCCTTTATGGGCGAAACGACCGGACCGGCGAAAGGGCGATCCGGCGCGGGGCAACAGAAATCGCCGCCGCGGCGGCGCCCGCTACCGGCCCGCAGGCGCCCGCGCCGCGCGGCATCTTTCCCTTTACCTGCAACGCTCTATAAAGAGGCGGGCGAAGCCTCGTGGAACGGCTTGGAAAACGACATGGCGCGGCAGATGGGTTCGGGCGGATCGGGTGGGCGGCGTGCCTTTGGGCGCAGCCTGGCGCCGATTCTGGCCGGGCTGGGGCTGCTGGCGCTCGCCGCCTGTGCCCGCCCCGAAGGCGTGCTGGTGCCCGTGGCGGTGGGCGACACGCCCGGCACCAGGGTGGACATGCTGGTGGCCACCACCCGCGCGCCCAGCGACGCACCCGGGGTGGTCTTCACCGGCGAGCGCGGCGACGGCCTCGCCTTCACGGACGTCGCGGTCTCGGTGCCGGCCAACCGGCCGGTCGGCTCCATCCAATGGCCCTCCGGCCCCAACGGCGATCCGGCGCGCGAATTCGTCGTCAGCCGGCTCGAGCCGCTCCAGCGCACGGACATCGCCGCCTGGTTCACGGCGCGGCATGGCAAGAAGCGGCGCGTGCTGGTGTTCGTCCACGGCTTCAACACGCGCTTCGACGCCTCGGTGTTCGGATACGCCCAGTTCATCGCCGACACCGACGCCTCGCTGGTGCCGGTGCTGTTCTCCTGGCCCTCGCGCGGGCGGGTGACGGACTATGTCTATGACCGCGAGAGCGCCAATTTCTCGCGCTCCGACCTCGCTTATGTGCTCACCGCCGCCGCGGCGAGCCCGAAGGTGGACGAGGTGGTGGTGATGGCCCATTCCATGGGCGCCTGGCTCGCGGTGGAGGCGCTGCGGCAGATCGCGCTCAAGAACGGGCGTGTGCCGGCAAAGATCACCGATCTGGTGCTCGCCTCCCCCGACCTCGACATCGACGTGTTCGAGCGCCAGATGGTGGATATCGGCCCCAGCCGCCCCAAGGTGACGATCTTCGTGTCGCGCAACGACAAGGCTTTGGGCCTCTCGCGCCTGCTCGCCGGCCAGGTGACGCGGGTCGGCGCGGTCGACCTCAACGACCCGCAATATGCGGCACGCCTTGAGCGGGCGCGGGGCATCACGGTGGTCGACCTCACCGCGCTCCAGGGCGGCGACGCGCTCAACCACTCGGTGTTCGCCACCCAGAAGGACATCGTCGGCCTCATCGGTGCCCGCCTCGCCGGCGGCCAGGACCTGAATGAGGAGGACGGCCTCGTCGCCCGCGTCGGCGGCGGCGTCGGCGCGGCGGTGGGCAGCGTCGCGGCGGCGCCGATCCTGGTCTTCTCCGGCGGGCGCAACTGACCGCGGCGGCGGCGCCCTATCGCGGCATGACGCGGGCAGCGGCCTTGGACAGCTCGACCGGCGTATAGGGCTTCACCACCACCGGCGTGCCGGCATGCTCAGGCGGCAATGCAAGGGCATCCCCGTAGCCGGTGGCGAAGATCAGCGGCACGCCGCGCCCCTTCAGTTCGTCCGCCACGGACAGGCTGTTCACCGGGCCGAGATTGAAGTCCAGCACCCCCACGTCCACCTTTCGATCGGCGAGCAGCGCCAGCGCGTCCTTGGCCGAGGCGGCGAGCAGCACCTCGCGGGCGCCGAGTTCCAGCAGCGCCGCCTCGCAGCCGAGCGCGATCATCAGACTGTCCTCGACCACCAGAACCACCCGGTCCTCGAACGGACTGGACTTGGGCTCCGGGGCGGCGGCGGCCGGCGCGGGGACGGGGCGCGGCGCGATCGGAGCGACCCAGCGCGCGGGCACGCGGAAATCGGCCTCGATGCCCGTCACCCGATAGCGCATCTCCGCGGCGCCCCCCAGTTCGTGCGGCACCGACCGCTCGATGATCGTCGAGCCGAACCCGCGCCGGACGGGGGCCGTCACGGGCGGGCCGCCGGTCTCGATCCAGGACAGCCGCAGGTCACCGCTGTTGTCGAGCGACCAGCGGACCGTCACCAGCCCGTCCTGCGAGAGCGCGCCGTATTTGGCTGCATTGGTCACGAGTTCGTGCACCACGAGCGCAAGCACCGTGAAGGCGTCCGGCACCAGCCGCACGTCGGTTCCTTCGATTTGCACCCGATCGCGCCGGAGGCCGAGGAAGGCGCTCATCTCGGTCTCTATGAGGCCGGCCAGGCTTGCCGGCGCGAGCCGGTCCGCGCTCACCTGGTCGTGGGCGCGGGCCAGCGCCTGGATGCGGGAATCCAGCGTTCCCATCATCTCGTGCGGATCGACCGCATGCTGGCGGGTCTGGGCGACGAGGCCGCGGATGAGCGCCAGAATGTTGCGCACCCGGTGGTTCAGCTCCGCCACCAGAAGGGTCTGCCGCTCCTGCGCACTGCGCCGCTCGTCGCCGGCCGCATCGGCGAGGCGCAGCACCACCTCCAGCAGGGCGACGCGCAGGGATTCCGCGACCCGCTGCTCGGCTGCGGTGAACGGCTCGGCCTTCCCCTTCACCAGCTCCGACCATTCCTCGAAGCTCTTGCGGGGCGTCAGCCGCGCGCCGTGCGGGCCGAGCTCGACCGGCTTCTCCGGATTGCCGGCCCACCGCACCGCCCGCAGACGCTCGGCGCGGAACAGCACCACATGATCCCGGGAGATGCGCGAGATGGGAATGGCGAGACAGCCGGCCGCCTTGCCGCCATAGGCCGCCGCCTCCGGGATGACGCTCGAAATCTGGTCGGTGGTGAAGATCTGCGAAGGCGCCGCCCGGTTGAGCCAGGACACGACGCCGCGGAATTGCGCCTCGTCCGGGGTGAGCCCGGAGAGCGCGCTGACGCCGTCGATCATGACGCCCACCCCGTCGCACGGGATCGCCTCGGCCACGACCCTGCCAAACCATGCGGGGTCCGCCATGGCGACCCGTCGCGGGCGATCGTGGCGAGCAGTTGCGACGCGACGGACCGGGCCCTGGCCTCATAGTCCGCCTCCTCGGCGCGCAGCCGGCTCTCCAGCATCAGCGAGAACATGGACCCGAACAGTTCCGCCGCGGTGCGCTCCATCATGCTCGGGCGCTTGGGCGCGTAGTGGTGGCAGGCGATGAGGCCCCACAGCCGCCCCTCCACCAGGATCGAGATCGAGAGCGAGGCGGCGACGCCCATGTTGCGCAGATACTCGATGTGGATCGGCGACACCGCCCGCAGCAGCGACATGGACAGATCGAGCGGCTCTCCGGCGACGTCGAACTGGGGGACCAGGAGAGCAGGCGCCGCGCCGACGTCGCGATCACCCGGAACCGTGTTGCGCACATAAAGCGCGCGCGCCTGCGCCGGAATGTCGGACGCGGGATAATTGAGGCCGAGGAAGCCCTCGACGCCGCTGCGCCGCGCCTCCGCCACCACCTCCCCGCTGCCGGCGGCGTCGAAGCGGTAGACCATCACCCGGTCGAAGCCGGTGAGGGCGCGCACCTGGCGCGCGCCCTCCTCCAGGAACCCCTTCAGCGAGGCGGCCAGCCGCACGCGCGAAATCATGGCGCGCACCAGGGCGCTGGCGTCGCCGCGGCGCCGCCGGCGGCTCGCCCTCGACCACGAACAGTCCGTCGGCAATGTGCACCGCGACGTCGAAGGGGCCGCCCGCGGTGGTGAGATGGTCCACATGGCCGCGCTCGATCGCATCCGGCGCCAGAAGCATGGCCGCCATGTTGCGCAGCACGTGGATCGCCTCGGGAGCGAAGACGTCGGTGGCGGGACGCCCTAGCATCCCGCTCGGGGGAAGGCCCAGATAGGCCTCCACATTGTCGGATGCGCGCTCGACCAGCCAGTCGTCGCCGAGCGCCACCAGGAAGCCGAACGGCTGGACCGCGCCCAGCTGATGGATCGGCTCGCGATCGCAATTGGTGAGGTCGACCGGCACCCTCACCGGCGTTGCGCCAGGCCGCGCAAGGCTTTATGCGCCACCGCGGCAGCCCACAGGCACCCCGCTTCGGCGCGGAAGGGGCGAGCGGCCGGAACGACAATCTGGCTGGAAAGTTCGAGCATGTGTGTCCCAGTAACATGCGCCCCTTCGGGCGTCTGTCCACTAGGGCACAGTCCGAGAACAGAAAGGGATCAAGCGTGGCCTTGGCGGTGCTGGACGACATGATGGACAATCGCCTGCTTGCGGTGCTGGCGCCGGCGGATCGGGACCGGCTGATGCCTCACCTCCAGGCCTTCGACTTCGAGAACGGCGCGCTGCTCCAGCGCGCCGGGGATGACGTGATCCACACCTGGTTCCCCTGCCGCCCGGCGCTCGCCTCGTTCTGCGTGGCGGCGGACGCGGGCGACGTGGTGGAGGTGGCGATCATCGGCTGGGAAGGCGCGGTGGGCGGCATCGTCTCCAACGGCCAGATTCCGGCCTATGCCATGGCCCAGGTGCGCAGCGCGGGGCGATTCCTGCGGATCAGGACCGCGGCGCTGGAGCAGGCCAAGATCGATTCCGTGCACCTGCGCCACTGGTTCGCGCGCTATTCGGACTGTCTGCTGGCGCAGGTGTTCCAGACCGCCGCCTGCAACGCCACGCACACGATCGAGCAGCGCGCCTGCAAGTGGCTCCTGGCGGCCTCCGAGCGCACCCGCTCCGACGAACTGCAGATGACGCAGGAGGATTTCGCCGGCCTGCTCGGCGTCGGCCGCAGTTTCGTCAACCGCACCCTGCGCAACCTGCGCCAGGAGGGCATCATCGACGCCCGGCGCGGCACCATCGTGCTCCGGGACAAGGACCGGCTGAAGCGCACCGCCTGCGGTTGCTCGGCCGCCATCGAGGGCCATTTCGACGAGGTGCTGCGCGGCATCTATGTCTGCGAGCGGTAGCGGGTGCTCAGCGGACCATGAAGCCGATGGCGAGCGCGTTGGCGATGTCGATGAAGAAGGCCGACACCAGCGGCAGGATGATGAAGGCGAGCGGCGCCGGGCCGTGGGTGCGCGTCACCGCCGTCATGTTGGCGATGGCGGTGGGCGTCGCGCCGAGGCTGATGCCGGTGAAGCCGGCCGCCAGCACCGCCGCCTGATAGTCGCGGCCCATGGCGGGAAACACCACGAACAGGATGTAGGCCACCGCCACCAGGGTCTGGAGGCCCAGCACCACGGCGAGCGCCGGCCCGAGCCCGCCCAGCGTCCAGAGCTGCATGCTCATGAGCGACATGGCGAGGAAGATCTTCAGCGACAGGTCCGAGATCAGCGCCAGAGCCGGGGTGCGGGCCGGCCACGGCGCGCGCGGCATCAGGCGCGGCAACGTGTTGGTGGCGACGATGGCCACCAGCAGGCACACCACGAACAATGGCAGCCTGATGCCGGTCTTCTCCACGATGTCTTCGAGCGAATAGGCCGCGAGAATGACGAGGTTCAGCACCAGCATCGAGCTGAGAATATTGTCGTAGGAGACCTTTCCCGCGTCCGGTCCCACGTCGTCTTGCGGCAGGCCCACCATGGGCGGCAGCAGTTCCTCGCTGGAGAGCTTGAAGCGGGCGATGAGGATGCCGGCCACCGGCCCGCCCAGAAGGCTCGCGATGACGAGCCCCAGCGTGGCGCTGGCGATGCCCACCTCCAGCGCGTTCGGCAGGCCGAAGCGCTCGGAGATCAGCGGCGCCCAGGCGATGGAGGTGCCGTGTCCGCCGATGAGCGACACCGAGCCGAGCAGCGGCGCGAGGCCCTTCGGCAGGTCCAACAGCGCGGCACCGCCCGCCGCCACCACGTTCTGCAGGCCGAGATAGGCGACGGTGAGCACCAGGAGGATGAGCAGGGGCCGCCCGCCGGCCGCGAGATCGGACAGGCGCGCATTGAGGCCGATGCCGGTGAAGAAATAGAGCAGCAGCACGTCGCGCGCGGCGAGGTCGAAGGAGATGGCGAGGCCGAGCACCCGGTAGGCCACCAGCGTCGCGACCGCCGCCAGCAGGCCGCCGGTGACGGCCTCCGGGATGTTCCACCGGCGCAGCGGCGCGATGACCCTGTTCAGTCCCGCGCCGACAAAATAGACGACGATGGCGAGGGTGAAGGCGAGGAAGCCCGAGACCTCGTAGCTGACCGGCATCCCTTCCCCCCACTCGGCCCGCGGGCTCAGAAGCTGCCCGCCAGGGACCCCAGCACGATCACCGCCGCCAGCGCGATCAGCGCGCCGACGATGCCGGCCATGACGATGTCGAGATAGCCTTCCTTGTGGCTCACCCCGCACACGGAGAGCAAGGTCACGACGGCGCCGTTGTGCGGCAGGCTGTCGAGCGTGCCCGAGCCGATCACCGCCACCCGGTGCATCAGCGCCGGGTCCATGCCGATCTCGGACGCGATCTTCATGTAGGTCGGCCCCAGCGCGTCGAGGGCGATGGTGAGGCCGCCGGAGGCCGAGCCCGTGAGCGCGGCGAGGATGTTGGTGGCGACCGCGAGCGACACCAGCGGCCCGCCCTCGATGCCCAGCACGAAGTCGCGCACCACGGCGAAGGCCGGCAGCGAGGCGACGATGGCGCCGAAGCCGACGAGGCTCGCCACCGACAGGATCGGCAGCACCGAGGCATTGGCACCCGCGGTCACGGTGGCGCGCAGCACCGGCACGGAGCGGAAGTTGATGGCGATCACCGTGAGGATGGCACCGGTCAGCGCCACCATCACCGACCACACGCCGCCGACCGCCGAGAGGGTCACGCCGCCCCATTCCGGCCGGCCAGGAAGGACGTGTCCATGCGCGGCAGGACGACAAACGACATCAGCAGGTTGACGACGATGACGACGACGATGGGCAGCGCCGCGAGCGCGATCGGCGGCCCCTTCTCCGTCTCGGCGCTGGAATGGATCTCGGACGGGTCGAACGCGCCGGCGGTGGTGGCGCGCTCGCGCACGATGGGATCGTCCACCGCGCTCTCGGCGGAGGCGTCGGGATCGACGGCGAAGGCGCCGAAGCCCTCGCCGGCGGCGCGGGCGGCCGCCTCGCGGCGCTTCAGCCACCACATGCCGAACGCGAGCATGATCAGCGAGGCGATGAGGCCGAGCCCCGGTGCCGCGAACGGCGTGGTGCCGAAGAACGGCATGGGGATGGCGTTCTGGATCGAGGGCGTGCCGGGCATGGCCGACATGGTGAAGGTGGAGGTGCCCAGCGCGATCGCCGCCGGCATCAGCCGCCGCGGCACGCCCGCCGCGCGGAACAGCGCGATGCCCATGGGCGCCAGCACGAAGAAGGCGACGAACAGCGAGACGCCGCCATAGGTGACGATGGCGCCCGCCAGCACCACGGCGAGGATCGCCCGCGAGGTGCCGAGCGTCTTGGTCATGAAGTCGGCGATGGAGGTGACGGAGCCGGAATCCTCCATCAGCTTGCCGAACACCGCCCCGAGCAGGAACAGCGGGAAGAACTGGGCGACGAAATCCGCCGCGTTGCGCATGAAGGTCTGGGTCCAGCTCGCCAGCAGCGGCTCGCCCGAGAAGGCCGCCGCGATCAACCCGGCGATGGGCGCGAGGATCAGGATCGAGGAGCCGCGGAAGGCGAGATAGATCAGGACCGAGAGGCCGACGAGGATGCCGAGAAGGCCCATGGCTCAGAGCTCCGACAGCAGCATGTTGAAGTCGACGGTGGAGGTCCTGCCGATGTCGTGGCCGTGCGCATCGAGGAACACCTGGGCCGCCTTGCGCCCCTCCTCCTTGAGCATGGTCAGGAACTCCCATTCGGCATTGAGCTTCGAGGAGAAGCCGAGGCTCGCCATGATCGGGTTGCGGACGATGTGCACCCGCATGCGCGCCCAGTTGCAGGCCTCGCTGTCGCCGGAAAGCTCGGCCGTGTGGCGCTGGAGGAGCGCCATCATGTAAAGCTCCTTCACGGCCACCGAGTTGAACGACACCTCGTTGAGGCGATTGAGGATTTCCGCCGGGGTCTTGGGCGTGCCCGGGCGCTCCAGCGGGTTGATGGGAATGAGGATGGTGTCGTCCGACTTCAGCTCGCTCACCAGCGGGGCGAGCGTCGGGTTGCCGGAATAGCCGCCGTCCCAATAGGCCTCGCCGTCGATCTCCACCGCCTGGAACAGGGTCGGCAGGCAGGCCGAGGCCATCAGCGCCTCGGGCGTGATGTCGGCGTTGCGGAACACCCGCGGGCGTCCTGTGCGCACGTTGGTGGCGGTGATGAACACCTTCACCGGCGAGGTGCGCACGCGCTCGAAATTGATCTGCTTGGCGAGGATCGGCGCCAGCGCGTTCCCGCCCATGGGGTTGAACTGGTAGGGCGAGAACATGCGCGTCATGAAGTCCATGAACATGTAGCCCGGCGCGGCATCGAGGCCCCAGCGCCCCAGCATCTTGTCGAGCGGGGAGCGCTTGAAGGGGCTGTAGCGCGCCGCCTCGGACACATGCGCCCAGTAGCTGTCGAGCGCCTTGCGCGCGCCCTCGGCGCCGCCGGCCGCATAGCCGTCGGCGAGCACGGTGGCGTTCATGGCGCCCGCCGACGTGCCGGACACGCCTTCGAGGTCGAGCCAGGTCTCCTCCAGAAGGCGGTCGAGAACGCCCCAGGTGAACGCTCCGTGGGAGCCGCCGCCCTGAAGCGCCAAGTCCACCAGAACCCGGTCTCTGTCCATCTCGCGATCTCCTCTGCGCATGGGCGCACGCCTGCCGCCGCCGGCGGCTGCGGACTGCACCTTCCTGGTCCTCCCGGTCCTGTTTCTTGGTCTTGTTTTTTGGCGTCTTGTCGTTTTAGGCGGGCGCAAGCATGCCGCGTCCGGCGAAATCCCGCGCCTCAGGCCGGATGGACAGCCTCGCCGGCCGGGGCCGCAACCCGCTCCGGCCCGGTCTTGGGACCGAACCAGGCGACGTAGAGCGCCGGCAGGAAGATCAGGGTGAGCAGCGTGCCCACCAGCAGCCCGCCCATGATGGCGAACGCCATGGGCCCCCAGAACACGGTGGGCGCGATGGGGATCATGCCGAGCACGGTGGAGACCGCGGTGAGCATGATCGGCCGGAAACGCACCGAGGATGCGGCGATCACCGCATCCCAGACGGTCTTGCCGGCGGCGCGGTCGGCCTCGATCTGGCCGATCAGGATCACCGCGTTCTTGGTGATCATGCCGATGAGCGCCAGCACGCCGAGGATGGCGACGAAGCCCAGCGGCCGCCCGGAGGCGAGCAGCGCGCCGACCACGCCGATCAGGCCGAGCGGCGCCACCGACAGCACGATGATGATGCGCTGGAAGCTCTTCAGCTCGAACATCAGCACGGTGAACATCAGGAGCAGCATCGCCGGCACCACCGCCACCACGGAGGCGAACGAGGCCGCGCTCTCCTCCACCGTGCCGCCCACATCGATGCGGTAGCCGGGCGGCAGGGTCTTGCGGAGCGCCTCGATCTTCGGCTCCAGCTTCTCGACGACGCTCTCGGGCAGCACGCCCCGGCGCACGTCCGCCTGGACGGTCAGGGTCGGCACCCGGTCGCGGCGCCAGATGGCGGGATAGTCCTGGTCGTAGGCGAAGCTGGCGATCTGGGAGAGCGGCACCGTGCGCCCGCTCGGCAGCGGCACCTGGAGGGTGGCGAGGCTCTCCAGCGAGACGCGCTCCTCGTCGGTGGCGCGAGCCACCACGTTGACGAGATAGATGTCGTCGCGCACCTGCGTCACCGCCTGGCCCGACAGCACGGTGTTGAGCACGGCGGCGAGCTGGGCGGTGGACAGGCCGAGCAGGCGCGCCTCGTCCTGGTCCACCTCGATGCGGACCTGCCGGGCCGGCTCGAGCCAGGCGTAATTGACGGTCTCGGCCTCGGGATTGGAGGCCATGACGGCGGCCAGCTCGAAGGCGAGCGCGCGCACCTTCTCGATGTCGGGGCCCGAGACGCGGTACTGCACCGGCCAGCCCACCGGCGGGCCAAGCTCCAGCGGCGCGATGCGGGAGACCAGCTGCGGGAAATCCTGCGCCAGCGCCTTCTCGAGCTTCGCCCTGAGCCTGTCGCGGGCGGCCACGTCCTGCGCCACGATCACGGTCTGGGCGAAGAAGTCGTTGGGCAGCTGCACGTCGAGCGGCAGATAGAAGCGGATCGCGCCGCGGCCCACATAGGTGGACCAGCGCTTCACGTCCGGGTCCTTCGCCAGCAAAGCGTCGAACGCCTCGGCCACGCTCTCGGAGGCATAGATCGAGGCGTTCTGCGGCGAGGCGAGGTCCACCAGAAGTTCCGGCCGGTCGGACGAGGGGAAGAACTGGCGCGGGATCAGAGGCAGCGCCAGCACCGAGAGCACGAACAGCGCGAGCGTGACGGCGATCGTCACCCAGCGCAGCTTCAGGCACAGCACCAGGAAGCCGCGATAGAGCCCCATGACGCCCTTCGGCGGGGCGTCGGGATCGGGGATGCTCTCCTTCGGCGGCGCCTTCAGGATCAGCACCTGGAGCAGCGGCGCGAACAGCACCGCCACGAACCACGAGACGATGAGCGCGATGCCCACCACGGCGAACAGCGTGAAAGTGTATTCGCCCGCCGAGGAGGCGGCGAAGCCCACCGGCACGAAGCCCGCGACCGTCACCAGAGTGCCCGCCAGCATCGCCGCCGCATAGGCCTTGAAGGCGTAGGAGGCGGCGGTCACCTTGTCGTCGCCGGCGGCAAGGCGCGTCAGCGTCGCGTCGGTGGTGGTCATGGCGTCGTCCACCATGAGCGCCAGCGCGATGATGAGCGCGCCCAGCGAGATGCGCTGCATGTCGATATGCACCAGCTGCATCAGCGCGAACACGATGGCGAGCGTCAGCGGGATGGCGAGCGCGACGATGGCGCCGGCCCGCACGCCCAGCGCGATGAACGACACCACGAGGATGATCGCCACTGCTTGCCACAGGCTCTCCATGAACTCGGCGATGGCGCTCGACACCGTCACCGCTTGGTCGGCCACCAGATGCGCCTCGATGCCGATGGGCAGATCGGCGATCTGCCGGTTCATGGCGGCATCGATGTTCCGGCCCATGGCGAGGATGTCGCCGCCGTCGCGCATGGCGATGGCAAGGCCGATGGAGGGCTTGCCGTTGGTGCGGAACATGGGCTGCGGCGGATCGGCGAAGCCGCGCCGGATGGTGGCGATGTCGGCGAGCCGGATCAGCCGGCCGTTGGCGACGAAGTTGACGTTCGCGACGTCCTGCTCCGAGGTGAAGGCGCCGGAGACGCGGATGGAGATGTTCTCCTTGCCGGTCTGAATCTCGCCCGCCGGCCGCACGATGTTCTGCGCCTGGAGCGCGGCGAGCACGGCGGCGCGGTCGATGCCGAGGCTGGCGAGCTCCTGCATCGAGAACTCGATGAAGATGCGCTCGTCCTGCGCGCCGAGGATCTCGATCTTCGAGACGTCCGGCACGTGCAGCAGTTCGGAGCGAACCCCCTCCACATAGTCGCGCAGTTCGCGATGGGTGAAGCCGTCCGCGGTGAAGCCGTAGATGATGCCGAACGTGTCGCCGAACTCGTCGTTGAAGAACGGCCCGACGATGCCCTGCGGCAGCGTGTGGCGGATGTCGCCGACGCTCTTGCGCACATGATACCAGATGTCCGGCACCTCGGCGGCGGTGGCGGAGCCCTGGAGGTGCACGAAGATCGTGGTCTGGCCGGGCTTGGTGTAGCTCTCCAGATAGTTGAGCTTCGGCACCTCCTGGAGCTTGCGCTCCACGCGCTCGGTGACCTGCTTGAACGTCTCCTCGAGCGTCGCGCCCGGCCAGTTGGCCTGCACCACCATGGTCTTGATGACGAAGGTGGGGTCCTCGGCGCGGCCGAGATTGCGGAACGCCATCACCCCTGCCACCACCGAGATGGCCATGAGATAGATGATGATCGAGCGGTGCCGAAGCGCCCAGGCGGAGAGATTGAATCCCGAAGGGGCGCTCACGGCTGGGTTCCCAGCAGGCGCACCTGCTGCCCCGGATGGAGTGCCTGGACGCCCGCCGTCACCACGATCTCGGACGGCTTCAGCCCTTCGGCCACGGTGACGGCGGCGGGCGTGAAGCGCAGCACCTCCACATTGCGCAGGGCGACGGTCTTGGCGGTGGGGTCCACCACCCATACCGCCGGCTTGTCGTTGAGGCGGGTCAGCGAGCTCGCCGGGATCTCGATCACCGGCCCGCCATCCACGCTCACGCGGCCGATCACCGTGGTGCCGAGGCGCAGCGCCTCGGGCGGATCGATCAGGCCGACGCGCACCCGGAAGGTGCGGGTGACGGGGTCGGCCTGCGGCGCCACCTCGCGCACCCGGCCGGTGGCGCGGGCGTTTGGGATCGCCCGCCAAGGTCACTTCCACCAAGGGATCGGCGGGCAGCGAGGAGAGCAGCGCCGCCGGCACGTCGAACACCGCGTCGCGTCCGTCCTGGCGCGCCACCTCGACGATGCTCTGGCCGGGCTGGACGACTTCGCCGGGCTCGGCACGGCGCTGGGTGACGACGCCGGCGCTGTCGGCCTTCAGCTCGGTGAAGCCGAGCCGGTCGCGCGCCATCTGCAGGCGGGCCTCGGCGTCATCCACCTGGGAACGGGCGTTGAGATAGGCCTGCTCGGCCTGCTCGTACTGGGCGCGCGGGGTGAAGCCGCGGGCGAGCAGCTGGCGCTGGCGCTCATATTGGTTGCGGGTCTGGGACTGGTTGGCCTGCGCCGCCGAGAGCGCCGCCTGCGCCGAGCGCAGCGCGTTCTGCTCGTCCTGGGGATCGAGGCGGGCAAGCACCTGGCCGGGCTTCACCCGGTCGCCGACATTCACGAGGCGCTCGATGACGCGTCCGCCGATGCGGAAGCCGTAGGAGGCCTCGTTCTGCGCCTCCACCTGGCCGGTCAGCGTCACCGCATCGCTCGCCACGCGGCTCGACGCCAGCGCGGTGCGCACCGGGCGCGGCTCGGCCTTCTCCGCCTTGGGCGCCTCGCCGCAGCCCGCGAGCAGCAGCGTTCCCGCCAGGAGAATCGGGCCACCCGTGAACCGGGCAAGCCGGGCGACCGCGTTCGGAATGCGAGACATCGCGTCGGGCAAGGGAATGTCCTTTCCGCAGGTCGAGCCGCTTCCGCTATAGCCGAGCCTGCGATCGGTCGCCAGTTAAGTTGAGCTGCAATGGACAGGCAGCTTGTGCGCGTCAAGCCGTGAAAACGGCTAAAGCGTTGCATGAATATCATTCACCGACGATTTCGCCGGACGCGGTGCCATCGCGTGTTGACGGAGGTAAACTTGTCGGCCTAGCTATAGGCGACGGTTCCCCTCGGGGATCAAAAGGGAACGCGGTGATCCGCCCGCCCGGAAACGGGTTCTACGGAGATGCCGCGGCTGCCCCCGCAACTGTAAGCGGCGAGTCCTGCGTCACATGCCACTGGGCCTCAAGCCTGGGAAGGCGGCGACAGGACAGCGACCCGCGAGCCAGGAGACCTGCCGTCAGCCGTGGTCACGCGCGAGCACGTCGGGCGGGGTGTCCTGATGGTGGCAGATCCGTTCGGCCGTGGTGCCGGCGGTGGCCTCGTTCGCGGTGACGGACCACTCGTGCCGAGGCCGTCATGCCCCCCCGCCATCCTTTTTCCCCTCGCGGTGCCGCGCGCGCCGCCCGCCTCCTCGTTCCCGCCAGCCTTCTGCTCGCCCCGGCGGCGGCCTTGGCCCAGTCGCCGATTGAGGCCGGCGCCCCCGCCATCGACCTGCCGGACGTGATGGTGACCAGCCCCACCGGCATACCCACCCCGGAAGATGAGATCGCCTCCTCGGTCAGCGTGGTGACGGCGCAGGAGATCGAGCGCAAGCAATTGCGCACCCTGCCGGAGGTGCTCGAATCGCTGCCCGGCCTCAACGTGGTGCAGACCGGCGGGCCGGGTGGGCAGACCTCGGTCTTCATCCGCGGCACCAATTCCAACCATGTGAAGGTGCTGATCGACGGCATCGATGCCGGCGATCCCTCCACCCCCAACGGCGCCTTCGATTTGGGGCAGATGCTCGCCACCGACCTCGCCCGGGTCGAGGTGCTGCGCGGGCCGCAGAGCGGCCTGTACGGCTCGGACGCCATCGGCGGCGTCATCTCCGTCACCACCAAGAAGGGCGAGGGACCGGCCAAGGCCTTCGGCTATGCCGAACTGGGATCGTTCGGCACCTTCAACCAGGCGTTGGCGCTCAGCGGCTCCACCGAGAAGCTGTCCTACTCCTTCAACGTCACCCATTTCTCGTCCACCGACACGCCGGTGACGCCGGCCGACCTCGTGCCGCTCGGCTATCCGCGCAACCCCAACGCCTATGACAACTGGACCTATTCCACCCGCCTCGACTACGAGCTGAGCGACACGTTCGCGGTCAATTTCGTCGCCCGCTACATCGACAGCCAGCTGTCCTTCACGCCGGACATCTACCCGCCGCCGACCTATGCCGGCATCCCGGCCCCGCTCCGCTCCACCAGCTACGCCTCCATGTTCTTCACCAAGGGCGAGGGCGTGTGGAAGGCGCTCGACGGGGCGCTCGAGACCACGTTCGGCGTCAGCGCCATGACCTCGAGCCGGCCCACCGACGGCCCCAACGCCTCGGTGAACGGCGACTATACCGGCGACCGGCAGATCTATTATTTGCGGTCTCTTTATACCTTTGCGCCAGGCCAGAACGTGCTGGCCGGCGTCGAGCGCCGCAACGAGAGCATGACGTCCGAAACCGCCTATACGCAGCTGGATGCCTCAACCGGCAATACCGGCGTCTATGCGGAATATCAGGGCCAGTTCTTCGAGCGGCTCTTCCTGGCGGCCAATGTCCGCTACGACAGCGACGACACGTTCGGCGACCACACCACCTGGCGCCTCGCCCCGGCGCTCCTGTTCCCGGAGACCGGCACCAAGTTGAAGGCGAGCTACGGCACCGGCTTCAAGGCGCCCACCCTCTATCAGCTCTATGCGCCCTATTACGGCAATGCGGACCTCCAGCCGGAGGAGAGCAAGGGCTATGACGCCGGCTTCGAGCAGGAGTTCTTCAAGGGCCGCCTCGCCTTCGGCGCCACCTACTTCCACAACGACATCACCAACCTGATCAGCTACGACCCCGTCACGTACCAGAACGTCAACATCTCCAGCGCCACCACGCAGGGTGCCGAAGTGTTCGTGGCGGTGAAGGTCACGGACACGCTGAAGGTCCGCGCCGACTACACCTATACCGACGTGGTCGGCTATTTCCCGCCCGGACAGCCGTTCGGCGCCGCCTGCGCGCCGCTCACCGCCACCTCGTGCATTCCACTGCGGCGGCCCACCGACAAGGTGAGCCTGAGCGTGAACTGGCAGGCGACCGACAAGCTCGACCTCACCGCCACCCTGATCTATGTCTCGTCCTGGTGGGACATCCAGCGCCTGACGTCGAACTATGTGGACCAGCCCGGCTATACGATCGTGAACCTCACGGCGAACTACGCCTTCAACGAGCATGCCACCCTGTTCGGCCGGATCGACAACCTGTTCGACGAGACCTACGAGAACCCCAACGGCTTCCTCGCCCCGGGCTTCGGCGCCTTCGCCGGCCTGAAGCTCACCTATTGAGGCCGTGATGCGGGCGGCGCTGCTCCTTCTCGCGCTTCTTTCCGCCGCGCCCGCGGCGGCGGGAGAGGCGAAGCCCGCCCGCATCGTCTCGCTCAACCTGTGCGCCGACGAACTGGTGCTGCGCCTCGCCGATCCGGGCCGCGTCGCCTCGGTCACCTACCTCGCCCGCGACCCGCGCGGCTCGAACGTCGCCGACCTCGCGGCGGGGGTGCCGGTGAACCGGGGCCTCGCCGAGGAGGTGGTGCCGCTCGCCCCGGACCTCGTCATCGCCGGGGCCTTCACCACCCGCGCCACCACCGCGATGCTGCGGCGGCTCGGCTTCAATGTGATGGAACTCGGCGTGCCCGCCACCCTGGACGAGGCCTATGCCCAGATCCGTCAGGTGGCGGCACGCCTCGGCGAGAGGGAACGGGGCGAGGCCATGGTGGCGCAGATCGAGGCCGCCATGGCCGCCCTGCCCCCGGCCGCGGCTGACCCTCCCACCGCCGTGGTGCTGCGGCCGAACGGCTTCACCGCCGGGCGCGGCTCGGTGCCCGACGCGGTGCTGGCCCGCGCCGGTCTCGACAACCTGGCCCCCCGCCTCTCCACCGACCGCATGGGGCAGCTGGCGCCTGGAGGAGATCGTCACCGCCCGGCCCGATTTGCTGGTGGTGAACTTCCGCCCCGACGCCCCGCCGTCGCTGGCCGACGAGCTGCTGCACCATCCGGCGCTGGCGCCGTTCGCCAAGGCTGCGCGCACGGTGCCGCTGCCGATCCGCCTGTGGGCCTGCGCCCGGGCCGGGCCTCGCCGGAAGCGGCC
>NZ_JBNFNU010000036.1:0-20108 GCF_057364445.1 Xanthobacter sp. BG11Y11_SDJG | reverse complement strand
CCGCGCCGCGGCTGGGCGTGCCGCTCGCCTTGCGCCGCGCCTTCGTGTTCGGCGGCGCGGCGGCCCTCACGGCGCTGGCCGCCTTCGAGATGTACAAGGTGCTCGACGTGGGCGGGCTCACCGAGATCGAATGCGCCATTCTGGTGCTGTTCGTGGTGCTGTTCGCCTGGATCGGCCTTGCCTTCACCACTGCGCTGGGCGGCGCCGTCAGCCTCCTGTCCGGCCGGCCGGCGCTCGGCATCGATCCGCACGCGCCCCTGCCGGATTTGAGCATCCGCACCGCCATTCTCATGCCCTGCTACAACGAGGATCCCGACCGGGTGCTCGCCGGGCTCGAGGCCACCTGGCGCTCGCTGGAGGAGACCGGGCGCGGCGACCGGTTCGACGTGTTCATCCTGAGCGACAGCACGGACCCGGACATCTGGGTGGCGGAGGAGGCCGCCTTCCTCGCCTTGCGCGAACGCACCGGCGGGCCCTTCCACTACCGCCACCGGGCGCAGAACACGGACCGCAAGGCAGGCAACGTCGCCGATTGGGTGACGCGCTTCGGCGCGGCCTACGAGGCCATGCTGATCCTCGACGCCGACAGCGTCATGAGCGGCGACTGCATGGTCCGCATGGCGGCGGCGCTGGAGCGCCATCCGGGGGTGGGCCTGATCCAGACCCTGCCGGTGATCGTCGGCGGGCGCACGCTGTTTGCCCGTCTCCAGCAGTTTGCCGGGCGCCTCTACGGACCGCTCATCGCCGCGGGGCTTGCCTGGTGGCACGGGCCGCAGAGCAATTATTGGGGCCACAACGCCATCATCCGCACCCGCGCCTTCGCCGGCGCGGCCGGGCTGCCGCACCTGACGGGGCGCAAGCCGTTCGGCGGGCACATCCTCAGCCATGACTTCGTGGAGGCGGCGCTGCTGGTGCGCGCGGGCTGGAGCGTGCACATGGTGCCGGAGCTTGCCGGCAGCTACGAGGAGGGCCCGCCCTCCCTGACCGATCTTGCGGTGCGCGACCGGCGATGGTGCCAGGGCAATCTCCAGCACGCGGCGGTGCTGCCGGCGCGGGGGCTGAGCTGGGCGAGCCGGGTCCATCTGCTCACCGGCATCGGCTCCTACGTGTCGGCGCCGCTGTGGCTCATCATGCTGCTGGCCGGGCTGCTCTCCGCGCTGCAGGCCCGCTTCGTGCCGCCGGACTATTTCCCCTCCGGCTCCGCCTTGTTCCCGGTCTGGCCGGCGCAGGACCCGGTCCGGGCGGCATGGGTGTTCGGCGGCACCATGGCCGTGCTGCTGCTGCCGAAGTTCGTCGCCTTCGCTTTGATGCTGCGCGACCGCTCGGAACGCCGCGGCTTCGGCGGCGCGCCGCGCGCGCTCGGCGGCATGACGGGCGAGATCCTTCTGTCCGGCCTGATGGCGCCGGTGACCATGGTCTCGCAGTCCTTCGCGGTGGCCGGCATTCTCATGGGGCGGGACGGCGGATGGCATCCGCAGCAGCGCGACGACGGCAGCCTCGGCTGGCGCGCCGCCTTGCGCCAGTTCCTGCCCCATACGCTGCTCGGGATCGCCTTTGCGGCGGCCACCGCCGCCATCTCGCTGCCGCTGATGGCCTGGATGTCCCCGGTCATCCTCGGCCTGGTGGCCGCGGTGCCGCTTGCGGTCTGGACCAGCCGGCCGCGCGGCCGGAGCTGGTTCTCGCCACGCCGGAGGGGCAGGCGCCGCCGCCGGTTCTGCGCCACGCCATGGATCTGCGCGCCGCCGGCGCGCCCGGGACGGATGCGCCGGCGGAAGCGGTGGCGCGTCTTGCCGCCGATGCCGATCTCCTGGCCTTCCATCGCGATTCGCTTCCCGCGTGCGGGCGGCGCCTCGCCGGGGATTTCCGTCCGGAGCGGCTCGTCGCGCGGGCCAAGATCGAAGAGGCCGGATCCCGTGACGAGGCGGTGCGCCTTCTCTCCGCGAAGGAGAAGGCGGCGGCCCTCGCCGATGACCGCGCGCTCGCGGGCCTGCTCGCCTTGCGGCCTCAAAAGCCCGCGCCGTCATCCCCTCGGCCATAGCCCGCGAGCGCCGCTGCCCGGCGAAGTGGCAGCACGCGCCGCCGGCCAGGGTCGCGGCACGTGCCACGGCGACTGGTGCCGGGCACTAAAGCGCCGCTTCGCGCCCTCCTGCGACGCCGCATTCCGCGGCAGCGAGGGGAAGCAGGGCGCCGAAGCGGGCGGCCCATAGGGCCTGGCCGTCCGCGTGCTGGATCAAATCCTGGCGAATCTCGATGCCCACATGGAGGATGCCGCGACGCTCGCCATGCACGGGTATGGTCCAGTCCGTCGCGTCACCGATATCGTACGGCGCGTTGTCGCCCACCGTCAGGGCGCCATCTCGGCGGAGCAGACCCAGCAACGCGTTGGCGAGCCGGCTGTCGCCGCGATGAAGGACACCCGCATGCCAGGGGCGCGGCGCGCCGTCCCACACCGGCGTGAAGCTGTGCATGGCGATGAGGATGGCGGGTCGACCGGCGATCATCCGGCGATCGATCTCGGCCGCGATGCGGGCATGGTAGGGGTCGAATATCTGCGCCTCGCGCGCGCGCGCGCGGACGCCTCCAGGCCGTGATTGCCGGGCACACGGGTGCCGTCGCTCTCCTCGGGAATGGACTGCGGGCTGCCGGGCGGGCGGTTGCAGTCGATCACGAGGCGGGAATAGTTCTGTTGTATGAGCGTCGCATCGAGTAGGTCTGACAGGGATCGGCAGACCCCGGCGATGCCGATGTCCCAAGCGATATGGCGCTCGCGGTCGGCATGCCCGAGGCCGAGGCCGCCGAGCGCGCGGGGCACGGCGTTCCCGGCATGATCGGCGACGATGAGGAACGGGGACGGGCCGGCGGCATTGTCTACCGAGAAGGGCGGCCCGTCTTCTGCCGCCAGCATAGAGAAAGTTCCGTTCACCTCACGGGATCCTTCCGGCGCTCGGCGCTCGCGCGGCGCGGCGCGGCTTCCAGTTCGAGGCACCATAGCCGATCCCGCGGGCCATGCCCGCATTTGCTCCGAGGTTCTTATGCTCATTCGTGCCGGCTATGAAATTGCCTATTCCTGCCCCCAGCCGACGCCCATGATCCTCACCCTGAGCGTTCATCCTTCGCGCATCGACGACCTCGTGCACCCCGACCGAGCCCTGTTCGATCCGCCGGTTGCGGCCAACACCTATCACGACAGCTTCGGCAATTTTTGCCACGTCATCCAGGCGCCGACGGGCAAGCTTACCCTGCGCACGGATTTCCTGGTCCGCGACAGCGGGTTGCCAGACCCGGTAGCGCCCGACGCAGCTCAGCTTGCCCTGGGCGAGCTGCCCGTGGACACGCTGCTCTTCCTTCTGGGCAGCCGCTATTGCGAGACCGACCGGCTGAGCGGCATCGCCTGGTCGATGTTCAGCAAGACCCCCAAGGGCTGGCCGCGCGTCCAGGCGATATGCGATTTCGTTCATGGCCACATCGCATTCGACTATGCCCATGCAAGCCCCTTGAAGACCGCGTTCGACGCCTACACGGAGCGGCAGGGCGTGTGCCGCGACTTCGCCCACCTTGCCATCGCGCTGTGCCGCTGCATGAACATCCCGGCCCGCTACTGCACCGGCTATCTCGGCGATATCGGCGTTCCGGCCGATCCGGCGCCGATGGATTTCAGCGCCTGGTTCGAGGCCTATCTGGGGGGGCGCTGGTACACCTTCGACGCGCGCCACAACAGGCCGCGCATCGGCCGCATCCTGATGGCGAGAGGACGCGACGCCACCGACGTCGCGCTGGTGACGTCGTTCGGCCCGTCGACGCTTGCAGGGTTCAAGGTGATGACGGAGGAGGCTCCGGCCTGACGTTCGGCAGTCGCCCTCCCGGGGGACATTGCCGAGCCTGCGCGGCTTGTTACGGGAACGGTAAGATTCGCCGTCCCGTCCCGCCCGCCAAATCCCCCCTGCTGCCGGCAAATCCCGGTTCAGTCCACCATGGACCACCGCGATCTCACTCACCTGCTGGGGCAAATGCCGGGGCACGATCTCTCGCTTCCGAGATTTCGTCTTCGATTTTAGGGGGAACGTTTGATTTCCTTGGTGGAGCCGAGGGGAATCGAACCCCTGACCTCTGCAGTGCGATTGCAGCGCTCTCCCATCTGAGCTACGGCCCCGAACCATGGGAGGCGCCATTTACCGGGCGCCTCCCCCCCTGTCAAGCGCGCGGGGAGCGTTGGCGCAAGCCCTCCTCAGGTCCGTTGCCGCACCTTGCGCCGAGCGGCCTCATGCCTCCCGTTCGCTCCGCGTGCCGCGGCCGCCCCGCAGCACGACATAGATGGCCGGGATCACCAGCACCGTGAGCGCGGTGGACGAGGCAAGCCCGAACAGCAGGGAGATGGCGAGCCCCTGGAAGATCGGGTCGGTGAGGATCACCGCGGCGCCGATCATGGCGGCGAGCGCTGTCAGCAGGATCGGCTTGAAGCGGATCGCCCCCGCCTCCAGCAGCACCTCCTTCAGCGGCCGCTCGCTCCCGCCCGGCGCGGCGCGGGCGTGGCGGATGAAGTCCACCAGCAGGATCGAGTTGCGCACGATGATGCCGGCGAGCGCGATGAAGCCGATCATCGAGGTGGCCGAGAACGGCGCCGAGAACATCCAGTGCCCCGCCATGATGCCGATGAAGGTGAGCGGGATCGGCGTCAGGATCACCAGCGGCAGCTTGAACGAGCCGAACTGCGCCACCACCAGGATATAGATGCCGAGGATGGCGACGCCGAAGGCCGCGCCCATGTCGCGGAAGGTGATCCAGGTCACCTCCCATTCCCCGTCCCACAGGAGCGTCGGCCGGCTCTCGTCCGCCGGCTGGCCGTTGAGCGCGATCTGGGGCTTGGGCAGATCGCCGAAGTCCATGGCGTCGAGCGCGGCGTTGACCGCGATCATGCCGTAGACCGGCGCTTCGAAATCGCCGGCAAGGTCGGCGCTCACCATCTCGGCGGCGCGCCCGTTGTGGCGGAAGACGGGGAAGGAGGAAGGCTCGCGCGTCACGCTCACCACGTCGCCCAGTTCCACCACGCCGCGCCCGCCGGGCAGCGCGTTGGCCGGCACCGGCGTCGTCAGGGTGCGCGCGTCGGCGGCCTTGTCGGCCTTGGACAGGGCGAGGCGGATGGGAATGGGCGCGCGGCCCTCCCCGCGGTGGGAATAGCCCACCGTCTGGCCGCCGAAGAAGGTGCGGATGGCGTCGTAAACGTCGCCCTGCTCCACCTTGTAGAATTCCAGATTGTCCTGGTCGATGGCGAGGCGCACCCGTTCGGCGGTGGTGCCGAAGCTGTCGTCCACGTCGACGATGAAGGGCACGCTCTCGAAGGCCTGGCGCACCTTGCGCGCCACCGCGCGGCGGGTGTCCGGATCGGGTCCGTAGATCTCGGCGAGCAGGGTCGCGAGCACCGGCGGGCCGGGGGGCGGCTCGACGACCTTCAGCGCGCTGCCGTCGGGCAGCGGCACCGCCTTCAGCCGCTCGCGCAGTTCGAGCGCGATGTCGTGGCTGGCGCGTCCGCGTTCGGCCTTGGGTGCTAGATTGACCGCGATGTCGCCCTGGCGCGGCGTCGTGCGCAGGTAGGAATGGCGCACCAGGCCGTTGAAGTTGAACGGCGAGGCGGTGCCGGCATAGGTCTGGAACGACACCACCTCCGGCACCGGAGCCAGCACGTCCACCATCTGCTGGAGCACCCGGTTGGTCTCCTCCACCGCGGTGCCCTGGGGCATGTCGAGGACCACGTTCAGCTCGGTCTTGTTGTCGAACGGCAGCAGCTTCACCGTCACGTGGCGGGTGTAGATCAGGCTGAGCGAGGCCAAGGTCACCACGCCCACCGCCAGCAGGAAGGCGAGCGCCCGCCCGCGCGAGGCGAGGATGGGGCTGGCCACCGTCACATAGAGCCGGCCGAGCGCGCCGCCGCCGGCCGCCTCGTGCTGGTGCGCCACCGCCTTGGCGGAGCCCGCCACCTTCATCATCAGCCAGGGCGTCAGCATCACCGCGACGAAGAAGGAGAACACCATGGCGGCGGAGGCGTTCGCCGGGATCGGGCTCATGTATGGCCCCATCATGCCGGACACGAACAGCATGGGCAGCAGCGCCGCCACCACGGTGAGCGTCGCGACGATGGTGGGATTGCCTACCTCCGCCACCGCCTCGATGGCGGCGCGGGCGCGCGGGCGGCCGTCCCTCATCGCCCAGTGGCGGGCGATGTTCTCGATCACGACGATGGCGTCGTCCACCAGAATGCCGATGGAGAAGATGAGCGCGAACAGGCTGACGCGGTTCAGCGTGTAGCCCATGAGGCGGGACGCGAAGAGGGTGAGCAGGATGGTGGTGGGGATCACCACCGCCACCACCAGCGCCTCGCGCCAGCCGATGGAAAAGCCCACCAGCACGACGATGGAGACGGTGGCGAGGCCGAGATGCAGCAGCAGCTCGTTGGCCTTCTCGTTGGCGCTCTCGCCGTAATTGCGGGTGACGGTGAGCGCCACGTCCTGCGGCAGCCATTGGCCGCGCACCGCATCGAGGCGCTGGAGCACCGCGTCGGCGATGAGCACCGCATTGGTGCCGGCGCGCTTGGCGATGGCGAGCGAGACTGCCGGCCGGCGCTCCAGCGCGTCCTTCACCCGTGTCACGTCGAACACGCGGGTCTCGTTGGGCTCGGTGGCGAGCGTGATGGCGGCGACATCGCGCACATAGACCGGCCGGCCGTCGCGGGCGGTGAGCAGCAGGTTGCCGATCTCGCCGGCCGACTGCAGCGTCTGGCCGGCGACCAGGGTGCGCTGCTGGCCCTTCTCGCGCACGTAGCCGGCCTGGAACGAGCGGTTGGCCCCCTCGATCTTGCCGGCGAGCTGGGCCAGCGTGATGCCGTAGAGCGATAGCTTCTCGGGGTCGGGCTCGACGCGGATCTCCTCCGGCTGCGCGCCGACGATGTAGGTCAGGCCGATGTCGGGGAGCTTGGCGATCTCCACCTGAAGCTCGCGGGCGAGCCGGGTGAGGTCGTTGGCGCTCCAGCGGGCCGCCACCTCGGGGGCGAGGTCCGCGCGCGGCGCCAGCGTCACCACCAGGATCGCCACGTCGTCGATGGAGCGGCCGACGATCAGCGGCTCGGGGATGCCCACGGGGATGCGGTCGAGATTGGCCCGCAGCTTCTCGTGCACGCGCAGGATCGCCGCATCCGGGCTGGTGCCGGTGAGGAAGCGGGCGGTGACGAGGACGCCGTCGTCGGCGGTGGTGGAATAGACGTGCTCGACCCCGTCGATGCTCTTGACGATGGTCTCCAGCGGCTCGGTCACCAGCTTCACCGCGTCCTCGGCCTTGAGGCCGTTGGCCTCCACATGGATGTCCACCATGGGCACGGAGATCTGCGGCTCCTCCTCGCGCGGCAGGGTGACGAGGGCGATCAGGCCGAAGGCGAAGGCGGCGATCAGCAGCAGCGGCGTCAGCGGCGAGGCGATGAAGGCGCGCGTCAAGATCCCGGCAATGCCGAGGCGCACAAGCGGCGATCCATCGGCGCCGGGCATGGGTCCGTTGACG
This sequence comes from Xanthobacter sp. BG11Y11_SDJG, assembly GCF_057364445.1. NCBI lineage: Bacteria > Pseudomonadati > Pseudomonadota > Alphaproteobacteria > Hyphomicrobiales > Xanthobacteraceae > Xanthobacter > Xanthobacter sp. BG11Y11_SDJG. The sequence continues at coordinate 12,566 of NZ_JBNFNU010000036.1, read as the reverse complement.
GGTGCGGTCATGGCGCCAGCACCGTGTCGCCGACCTTGAGGCCGGTGAGCACGACGACGCGCGGCGCGCCGTCCACCTCCAGCCGTTCGCCCAGCACCACCGGCACGGCGATCACCCCGCCTGGGACGGCCACGCGCACGAGGTCGATGCCGTGGCGCGTCGTCACCGCATCCAGCGGCACCGCCAGCACCGAGCGGCGGCCGATCTCGATCCAGACCAGGGTGCGCTCGTTGACGAAATAGTCGCCGAGGCCCTCCACATCCACGTCGGCCATCACCCGGCCGGCGGTGATCTCGGGATAGACCTTGACGATGCGGCCGGAGCGGGCGGCGGCGATGCCGCCGGCCTTTTCCGGCGACAGGCCGCGCGCGCCGATGCGCACCGTGCCGCCTTCCTTGATGTCCGCCGCATGGCGCTCGGGCAAGGACAGGCGCAGATAGTACTGGCCGGAGGCGATCCGGGCGATCTCGTCGCCCGCCAGCACCACGCTGCCGGGCGTGACGGGCACGGTCAGCACGCGCCCGTCGGCGGGAGCGAGCACCGCGCCCCTCGCGGGCCCGCTCCACCACCACGGCGCGGTCGGCCTCGGCGGCGCACCTGGTTGGCGGCGGACATCGTATTGGGTCCTGGCGGTGTCGACGCGGCTCTGGCTGGCGACGCCGCGGGCGAGCAGCTGCTGGGCGCGGTCGAGCTCGGTGGCGGCATTGGTGAGCTGGGATTTCAGCTCCTGGATCTTGGCGTTGGCGGCGTTGAGCGAGAGCGCGAGCTTGTCGTCCACCACCACGGCGATCTCGTCGCCCTCCTTCACCTGCGAGCCTTCGGAGACCTTGACCTCGCGCACCGTGCCGCCGATGCGGGCGCGGGCGGGCACCACCGTGCGGCTCTCCACCTCGGCGAACACCGCCTTCAGCTCGGGCACGTCCACCGGGCGCACGCGGAATTCGGCGGCAAGCGCCGGGGCAGAGGCGGCGGCGAGCGCTCCGGCGACGGCGAGGAGGCGGAGCGCCGGCGCGAGCCGGCGCGGAAGAAGGTGCATGATCCTATGTCCCTGATGCTGGCGAGGTCCGCTCAGTTGAAGGCGCAGCCCGGCTTCACGCCCAGCTTCTTCAGGATCATGGCGGCCGGGCAGAAGCCCGTGAGCGAGGCCTGCATGAGGTTGGCGCCCACGAAGGCGGTGAGCCAAAACCACATAGGCGAGACGTAAATCCCGAGAGCCAGGGACAGCAGGACCATGAACCCGGCAAACAGCATGACCGCGCGATCAACCGACATTATGCTCTCCCCTTGGAACCTGTGGCGTCCGATGCCATCCGCGGCCGCGGTGGCGCTGGGAACACGCTTGCAGATAACATTCAAAGAATCTAAATTCAAGACTATGAATGTATCGGATATGATCCCGGCCTCCGAGCAGGCGGCCGAGCTGATGCGGGCGCTCTCCCATCCCCAGCGCCTGCTGGTGCTGTGCGCGCTCGGCGCCGAGGAGAAGTCGGTGGCGCAGCTGCGCGAGGAGCTGGGGATCGAGCAGGTGCCCATGTCGCAGCAATTGATGCGGCTGCGCGCGGACGGCCTCGTGGCGGCCCGGCGCGAGGGCACCAGCGTGTTCTACCGCATCGCCCGCCCGGAGGTGCTGGACGTGGTCGCGGCGCTCCACGGCGCCTTTGCGGGAAGGCCAAGGACTGACCGGCCCGCCGGGTGCGGCCGGCGCGGTGGCGGATGCAACGGAGCGGGCCGGACGGCATCCCGTCCGGCCCGCTCTCTTCATGGGTTGGGACTGGCCGGGTCCGTCACTCCGCCGGCGGCGGAACGTAGCGTCCCTTGAGGCCCTCCGGCACCGGCGGGTGCTTGCGCAGCGTCTCCTGGAAGGCGGAGATGGCCTTGAGGCAGACCGACATCACCCAGGTGTTGCGCAGGCTCTCCTCGGGATATTCCTCCTTCGGGTCGGCCACGAGGTTGAACACCTTGGGCATGGTGAGCTTCTGCGGCGAGGCGAACCAGTCCCGCGTCTCCTCGTAGAAGGCGAGCTTCCAGTTGCGCCACTTCACCGCCTCCAGCCGCTCGGCGACGAAGGCGAACACCACGTCGCGCGGCGACTTTTCGCTCTTGCCAAGCAGGAGGTCGCTAAGGTCCATGCCGTCGATCGGCCGATGTCGGGCACCTTGGCGCCGCACAGGGTGGCGAGGGTGGTGAAGGTGTCGATCTGGTGCACCATCTCGTTGGTCACCGCGCCTGCCGGGATACGGCCGGGCCAGCGGATGATGCAGGGCACCCGCAGCGAGCCCTCCATGTGGGTGAAATAATAGCCGCGCCACGGTCCCGATGAGCCCTGCCAGGGCCAGGTGGGGTCCGGCCCGTTGTCGGAGGTGAAGACGACGATGGTGTCGTCGCGCACGCCGAGCCGGTCCAGCGTGTCGAGAACCTGGCCGAGGCGATGGTCGGTCTCGGCGAGGCTGTCCGAGAAGTCGCCATTGCCGGTCGCGCCCTTGAAGTCCGGGTGGGGGAGCGTCGGCAGGTGCACCTGGGTCAGCGGCACGTAGGCGTAGAACGGCTTTTTCGCCGCCACGGCCCGCTCCATGAAGTCGATGGTGCGCCGGGTGATCTCGGCGTCCATGAAGGCGCGCTCTTCGAGGTCGTAGGGCTTGAGGCGCCTGCTCTTCTCGCCCTTCACGCCCTCCATGATGTATTGCGGCTCAATGCCGGCTTCGAGGAAGTGGGGATTGTCCGGCCAGAACACCTCGTCCGTGGTGCGCGGGATGCCGTACCACTCGTCGAAGCCGTGGTCGTTGGGCAGGCGGCCGTCGACGCTGCCCAGATGCCACTTGCCGAAATGCCCGGTGGCGTAGCCGATGTCCGACAGCAGCTTGGCGATGGTCACCTCGTAGGGGTTCAGCCCCTGCACCTCGATGTCGCCCACGGCCGGGTTGCCGATGGGCACCGTGAGCGTGCCGGAGCGGATGGCGTAGCGCCCGGTCATGATGGCCGAGCGGCTCGGCGTGCACTGCGCCTCCACGTTGAAGTTCGTGAACCGCATGCCCTCCGGCCGCGAGCGTCGGCGCGCGGCGTCGGCGCGCCGCGCAGCGCGCCGCCGCCATAGCAGCCGAGCTCCCCGTAGCCGAGATTGTCGGTGAGGATGAAGACGACGTTGGGCTTCATTGGTCTTGTCCTTGGGCGGGGTTGGAAACTCAGGCGTCAGCCGCGCAGCGGAAGCCGATGTGGCAGGCCGCGCTGTCGATCATCTGCGGCTGGCGCGCCGCCGGCCGGTAGCGCTGGCAGAAGTCCGGCGCGCACAGGAACGAGCCGCCCTTCAGCACCTTGCGCGGGATCGGCAGGTCCGGCTGGGCGGGGTCGAGGCTGCCCGCGCGCGCCGCGCAGCAGGATCTTGCGCCAGCGTCCCCGGCCGCTGGGCCATGGCGGGCGCCGTACCAGTCGTCCGTCCATTCCCAGACGTTGCCGATCATGTCGTGGAGGCCGAAGCCGTTGGCGGGATAAAGTCCCGCCGCCGCGGTGCCGGGCGGCGTGTCGCCCGCGTGGCGGGGAAACGGGCCGCCGGGCCAGATGTGCGCCATGCGCCGCCCGCCTGGCGCGAGCTCGCCGCCCCCAGGCATATTCCGCCGCCCTCAGGCCGCCGCGGGCGGCGCATTCCCATTCGGCCTCGCTGGGAAGGCGCTTGCCGGCCCAGGCGGCATAGGCCGCCGCGTCCTCATGGGCCACATGCACCACCGGGTGATCGGCGCGGCCTTCAAGATCGCTGCCGGGTCCGAGCGGATGGCGCCAGCAGGCGCCCGGAACATAGCGCCACCAGTCCCCCGGTCCGCGGTTCGGCCGTCGGTGCGCGGCGCGAAGACGAGACTGCCGGGCACGAGACGATCCGCGGGCACGCCGGAATAGCGGGCCGGATCGGGCAGGCGCTCCGCCACGGTGACGTATTCGGTGGCGGCGATGAAGGACGCGAACTGCGCATTGGTGACCGGCGTGCGGTCCATGAAGAAGCGCCCCACCGCGCCGGATGCGCGGGCCGCTCCTCGGGATAGAAGCGGTCGGAGCCCATGACGAAGGCGCCGCCCGGCACCAGCGCCATGCCGTCCGGCACGCCTTTGGGGGCGAGGAAGAGATCGAGCGCGCGTCTGAAGCCCATGGCGGTCCTCGAAGGCAAAGCGGTCCCTGCGGCGCGCGCGGCGCCGTCTGAAAGGCGGTTTCGGCAAGGGCCCCGCGTCGGGGGCGTGCTCTAGGCCAGGGCCATGCCGGCGAGCAGCAGGACGCTCACGCTGGTGGCCCCATAGGCGAAGAGATAATGGCGCCGTCGCCTGCGGTCGGGGTCCGGCCCGTCGATCAGCGGCACCCGCGCGGCGATCAGCGACCAGCCCCCGCCCAGGAGGGCGAAGGCGATCGCCGCGCCCTTCAGGATCAATGCGGTGTCCATGGCCCTCTCCCTTTCGGCCGGGCATGCGCAAGGCGGCGCGCCGCGCCGCGCGGATCAGCCGGCGGCATGGCGCCTCTCGAACGCTTCCTTGATGTCGCCCCCGGCCCCGGTCTCCTCGAAGGCGGCGGCGGCTTCGGCATAGAGCAGGTTCAGCGCCTCCTCCTTCAGCGCGGCGTAGCGGGCGCAGGAGAGCTGCTCGAACCGGCGCGGGCGCGGCAGGTCCACCTCGATCACCGCCGCCACCCTGGCCGGCGCGCGCGAGAGCACCACCAGCCGGTCGGCGAGGAAGATCGCCTCGTCGATCTCGGAGGTGACGAAGATGGTGGTGGTGCGCGTCTCCTCGAACAGCCGGGTCAGGTATTTCTGCATCAGCTGGCGCGTCATGGCGTCGAGGCCGCGGAACGGCTCGTCCATCAGCAGCACCAGGGGATCGTTGATCAGGGCGCGGGCCAGCTCGCCGCGCCGCTGCATGCCGCCGGACAACTCGCGCGGATAGCGGTTCTTGAACTCGCCGAGCCCGAACCTCTCGAGCAGCGCCCCGGCTTCGGCGCGGATTTCCGGCATCGTCTTGATGCCGCGAACCATCGGCCCGTAGGCGACGTTCTCCAGCGTCGTCATCCAGGGGAACAGCGCGGTCTCCTGGAACACCATCAGGCGGTCCCAGCCCGGTCCCTTCACGTCCACCCCGTCGAGCCGAACGGTGCCAGCGTCGGCGCCGATATAGCCGGCGATGAGGTTCATGAGCGTGGTCTTGCCGCAGCCGGAGGGGCCGATCAGCACCGTGAACAAGCCCCGTTCGGCGAGGAACGAGCAGTCCTCCACCAGCCGCACCGGCTTGCCGGACCGGTCGAACATGCCGACGCTGGCATGGCTGACCGCGATCTCGCCCGAGCCGGCGCCGGGGGAGCGTGTCGTGCTGTGCGCGTCCATCAGCGCCTCCCCTGCCAGGGCGTGAGCAGCCGTCCGACCCGGCCGATGAGGGCGCTCGACACGAACCCGGCGATGCCGATGGCGAGCATGCAGACGATGACCTGGGCGCCGGCATTGATCTCGAACGACTGCCAGAGCAGGTAGCCGAGCCCGGTGTCGGAGGCGATCATCTCCGCCGCCACCACCATCTCCCAGCTGATGCCCATGCCAACCACCATGCCGGTGACGATGGAGGGCAGCGTCGCCGGAAGGACGATGTAGCGGAACAGGTGCCAGCGGTTCGAGCCGAGCGAGAGCGCGGCGCGCCGGTAGCTCTCCTCGATGGTGGAGGCGCCGCCGATGGTGTTGAGCAGGACGATCCAGAAGGCGCCGAGGAAGACGATGAACACCGTGCTCATCTCGCGCGTCGGCCAGAAGATGATGGCGACCGGGATCCACGCCACCGGCGGGATCGGCCGCAGGATCTCCGTGACCGGGAAGATGGTGTGGAACGCCATGCGGTTGGTGGCCATCATCAGGCCGATCGGCACGCCGATGATCTGCGCCAGCGCGAAGCCGGCGAGGATGCGCAGCACGCTCTTGTAGCAGGCGGTCCAGAAGGTGGCGGACGACAGGAGGTCCCAGGACGCGGCGACCACCCGGGTGGGCGGCTCGACGGCGGACAGGCCGGGAATGCCGAGCGGCCGCGCGAATTGCCAGGCGAGGAAAAAGGCGATCAGGGTCGCCGCCCCCACCACCAGGTCGAAGTGGCGATGGACGTATTTCTTGATCCCGGCGGACAACGGAACTCCCCTTTCGGCGGGCGTCGCGGATGGAGCGGATGCGGAGGTGGCGAGCGACTTCATCGGGCCATCTCCTTCTCGCCCGCCTCGAAGGCGCGCATGGCCTCGGTGTGGACCACGGCGGACAGCGCGGCCTTCAGCTCCAGGAAGCGCGGCGAGATCAGCACCTCGTGGCTGCGCGGCTTCGGGATGTCGACGCTCACCACCTCCTTTATGCGGCCGGGCCGCGAGGTGAAGACCACCACCTTGTCGCCAAGGAACAGCGCCTCCTCCAGGTCGTGGGTGATGAAGAAGACGGTCTTGGGGAACTGCACCAGCAGCTCCAGCAGGTATTCCTGCATCACGCTCTTGGTGAGCGCGTCGAGCGCCCGGAACGGCTCGTCGAGCAGCAGCACCGCCGGGTCGTTGATGAGCGCGCGCACGATCTCCACGCGCCGCTTCTGGCCGCCGGACAAGTCGTTCGGATACTTGTCCTCGCAGCCCTTGAGGCCGACGCGGGCGAGCAGCTTCAGCCCGTGCTCGCGCGCCTCGCGCTCGCTCATGCGGCCCTGCATGACCGGGCCGCAGGTGATGTTCCACATCACGCTGCGCCAGGGGAATAGCGCGCCGTGCTGGAACACGACGATGCGGTCCTCGCCCGGCGCCGCGCTCTCGCCGGGGGTGGCGATGGTGCGCCCGTCGAGCTGGATCGTGCCGGCGGTCAGCGTCTCGAAGCCGGCGACCGCGTTGAGCAAAGTGGTCTTGCCGCAGCCCGACGGGCCGACGATGGCGCAGAACTCGCCGGGGGCGATGTCGAGGTCGACGCCGTCCAGCGCCAGCACCGCCTTGCCCTCGGGATCGTAGACCTTGCGCACCGCGCGGAAGGAGAGCGCGCCCCGGCTCATGCCACGCTCCCGAGGGTCTTGCCGCGCCAGCGCATGAGATAGGCGCCGAGCCGGCGGATGATGGCGCTGGAGATGTAGCCGCAGATGCCGAGCGTCAGGATCATGATGACCATGGTCTCGAACTGCACATAGTAATAGGCCTCCCACACCTTGTATCCGAGGCCCGCAGTTCCGGAGACGATCTCCGACGCCACCAGCGAGAACCAGCAGGCGGCCATGGCGATCTGCAATCCGACGAAGATGAAGGGCAGCGCGCCGGGGATCACCACGTGGCGCAGGATCGCCCAGCGCGAGAAGCCGAGCGACTGCGCGGCGCGGAAATAGACCTCGTCGATGGAGCGCACGCCGAGCATGGTGTTGAGGATGGTGATGAAGAAGGCGGCGAGAAAGGTCAGCGCGATCACCGAGCTTTCCCGCGACGGCATCACCAGGATGACGAGCGGAATCCAGGCCAGAACGGGGATCGGCCGCGCCAGTTCCAGCAGCGGCTGGCAGACGGCGCGGAACCAGCGGTTCCAGCCCGACAGGATGCCGATGACCACGCCGGAGGAGACCGCGATCAGGAACGCGAAGATCACCCGGCCGGCGCTCGCCTTCAGGTGGTCGTAGTATTCCTTCGTGAAGACCGAGACCCCATACGTGGGATCCGGGCTGAACATTTCACGCAGGCTCACCGAAAGCTTCGGCAGCTGCGCGAAGCGCCAGAGCGCGAACACATCCACCAGCAGGAACCAGGACAGGAAGAACAGCGAGATGCCGAGCATGGCCTGGAGGAAGGGGATCCATCCGGCCGCCGGCCGGGCGCCTGCCGGGCCGCGGGCCGGTCCGGGCAAGGAGGTGGGAGCTGCCATGACGTGGCCTTTCCTGCGTTCGTCGCGGCTCAGCTGAACAGCGCCACATAGTCCTCGATGCGATCCTTGTTGCCGAGCAGCGGATAGCCCTTGTCCAGCGGCACCGCCTTCAGGGTCACGAGCGGCGAGGAGACGCCCATCTCCTTCATGGCTTCGCGGGCGAGGCTGTCGTCGACGGCGCCGGGCAGCAGGGTCGAGGACGGGATCACCTTGTTGGCGGCGAGATACTCGACCACCTTGGCCTGGACCGCGCGGATGTCGTCGTTCCACACGAACAGCTTCTCGTCGCGGATCGGGCCGCCGTAATAGGGTTCCGGCAGGAGGCCGGCCAGCGAGAACCACAGCGCCTGGCGGGACAGGCCCTTCACGTATTTCTGCGCGATGGCGATGACTTCGTCATGGTTGCGCGGGTCGCAATACCAGATCTGGGCCTCGATCTCGGACTTCAGCCAGGCTTTCATGATGTCCGGCTTGGCATCCATGAAGTCCTTGCGGGCGATCATGGTGCCGAAATCACGCTCGTTCCAGGGATAGCCGGTGGCCACCACGCGGGCGATGCCCTCGCCGGCGACGGTGCTCACCGCCGCGCCCTGCGGGTCCCAGGTGCAGGCGCCGTCGATGGTGCCGTTCCGCAGGCTCGTGGTGATGACGCCGATGGCCAGGTTGAGATATTCCGCCGGCTTCACGCCCTCGCGCTTGAGCACATCCTGGAAGAAGCGGTCCGAGGCGGAGCCCTTGGGCGTGGCGACCTTCTTGCCCTCCATCCACTTGAGCGCCTCCTTCGAGTTGGCGAACTCGGGCGCGTCTTTGCGCACCAGGACCTGGAAGGTGGCATAGCCCGAGGGGGAGGAGCCGATGATGCCGACCGCGCGGATATCAACCCGCTCGCGCTGGAAGGTGGCGATGAGGCCGGGCGCGTCGCCGTTATGGCCGATCACGCTCTTGTTCGCGATCAGCTCGCTGGTGACGATGCCGCCCTGGATCGGATGCGAGAAGGTGACGTTGGAGCCGGCCGGCAGGTACTTCTTCCAGAAGCCCTTCTCCTGATTGATCATGCCGAACCAGCCCTGGGTCCAGTCCGGGCGGATGGCGACGTTGAACTCCACCGGCGCGCCGGAAAGCTGCTGACCATACGCAAGATCGCCCCAGGCGAAGCCGTAGGACGAGGCCGCGGCGCCGGCGATGGTCGCGGCGGAGCGGACCATGAACTGGCGACGGGAGAGATCCAGCCGCGGCTGGGCCGGAAGGGGCGTCTCGTGATCCGACATCTACGCTCTCCTGGAAGGCTGGTATTTTTGCTGTGAAGAAACAAATTTATCTGAGAATAGGAGTCGCCGCGGATCGCTCGCAATGCCCGGAGTCAAGGAATTGCCATGGGCGTCAAGCAATGGCGCGAATTTAGGCAGGAACGCGCCCGATCGGCAGGATTCCGTGCAGGGATCTGCTCCCGCGGAAAGATCTGAACGCTCGATTGAAAAGTAGAACGATCAAAACTATTGACAATCGCGCTGCACCCGCGCGGACGGCCCTTACTGGTCCAAGGCCTTCAAGGCGTCCCAGTCGCGGATGACGATGTTTCGGCCGTCGCCGCCGACGATGTCGTCGTCGCGAAATTTTGCGAGGGTCATGGTCACCCATTGGCGCGTCACGCCGATCATGGCGGCCAGTTCGCTGTGGGTGTACGGCAGTTCCAGATGGACGCCGTCCGAGGCCGGCACGCCGTAGCATTCCGCCAGTTCCAGGATCGCCTTGGCGAGGCGTGCGGCCGCACTCTGGGTGCCCAGCATCTGCAGCAGGTTCGACATGCAGCGGCCCTTGATCACCAGCCCGTCGAGCAGGGCCATGGTCAGCAGCGGCATGTGCGGGAGCAGCTCGCACAATTGGTCGCCGCTCAGATAGAGCACCTGGGAATGCTCGGTGGCCTGACCGGACCAGCAATGCTTGCCGCGGCCGAACAGCTCCGGGCCGCCGACGAAATTGCTGGGCGTCCAATAGGCGATGGTCAGCTCGCGTCCGCGCTCCGAGGTGTAGAAGGTGCGCACCCGGCCGCTCTCGATGATGAAGATGCCGCCGTGCCGGGTGCCCTGCTTGAACAGCAGGTGGCCGGGATTGAGCCAGAGCGGACGCCCGGCGGCGCGCAGGCTCTGCCGCTCGTCCGGCGACAGGCGCTCGAAGATGCCCAGCTCCAGCGGGTCGCCCCGCAACTGGTCGAAATAGACGAATTCGTCCGCCGGCCGTGAGGGAAATGCCTTCATCATCGTCCACCGCGCCAGGAGTGCCGCGACCGCCCCCGGTTGTCAGGCAATCTTCATGCCGCGGGCGGCGCCCGCCGCGCATCGACGGTTTTCCGACGGCGTTCCCGGGGCCATGCGGCAGGCCCGCCATCATTTGCCGCGTTTGCATCAACTGCAAAACTCTTTGTATCAGTTCGGCATCAATGCAGCGCGAGATCAAGGTCGGGAGCGATCATGGACGCAGGCTCGAGCGGTCCGAGTCTCGCCGCTCTCGCGGGCGGCGGCGGCGGCAGGGCGCACCTCGCGCACCGGCCGTTCTGGTGGGACCGCACGCCCCCGAACGACCACGCGTTTTCCCCTCCCCCTGTCCGCCCGCCTGCCGCGGCAGGCGGATGTGGTGGTGGTGGGCTCCGGCTTCACGGGCGTGTCCGCGGCCCTGGTCCTCGCCCGCGCGGGGCGGCAGGTGCTGGTGGTGGATGCCGGGCCGCTCGGCTTCGGCGCCAGCACCCGCAATGGCGGGCAGGTGGGCAGCGGCAACCAGAAATTCCGCGTCGCGGCCCTCATCGCCATGTTCGGCGAGCGCAAGGCGGTGGAGATGCTGCGCGAGGGCGTCGAGATGCTGGACGGCATCGCGCGTCTGATCGCCGAGGAGAGGATCGACTGCGCCTTCGCCGCTGCGGGCGCTTCCGCGGCGCCATGCGCCCGGCCCATTACGAGGCCATGGCGCGCGACATGGAGGATCTGAACCGGCACGCCGGCGTCGCGTTCGAGATGGTGCCGAAGTCGGACCAGCAGCGCGAGATCGGCTCGGACCTGTTCTTCGGCGGCTCGGTCCTACCCGACGACGCGAGCCTCGATCCCGGCCGCTATCATGCCGGGCTGATGGCACGGGCCGCCGCCGCCGGGGCGCGGCTGGAGAGCCATGCGCCGGTGCGGGCCATCGAGACCGGCTCCGGCGGACATGTGGTGCGCTTCGACGGGCACCAGATGCGGGCGCGCGCGGTGCTGGTGGCCACCAATGGCTATACCGCCGGCGTCGGCGCTATCTGCGGCGGCGCATCGTGCCCATCGTCTCGGCGCAGATCGCCACCGGCCCGGTCCCGGCCGCGCTGATGGACCGCGCCATGCCGCACCGGCGCGTCTACGGCAATTCCAACCGCGTGTTCTTCTATTTCCGCCCCGCGCCTGAGGAGAACCGCATCGTCTTCGGCGGCCGGGCGGCGCATCTGCGGCGCGAGGGCGCGCCATCCGCTTTTGCCCATCTGGCACGCGACCTGCTGTCGGTGTTCCCCGATCTCGGCGCGGTCCCCGTCACCCACGCCTTCAGCGGCGCCATCGGCTACACCCACGACAATTTTCCCCATCTCGGGCAGGACCGCGACGGGGTGTTCCACGCGCTCGGCTATTGCGGCACCGGGGTCTCGCGCGCCACCCATTTCGGCCGCAAGATCGCGCTCAAAATGCTGGGGCGGCCGGACGGCGCGAGCGCGTTCGACCATCTCGCCTTCCCCGGACATCCGTTCCGGGCGCTGGCGCCGCTCGGCGTGCCGCTGGTGGAGAGCTGGTATCGCCTGCGCGACCGCGCCGGCATCTGAGCGCCGGCCTATTCGCCATAGACGATGATGGAAAGGAAGCGGATCTGCGGATCGAGCAGCCGCTCGGGTCCGTGCACCACGGACCCCGAGAAGGTGAAGCTGTCGCCCGGCTCCAGCAGGAACACCCGGTCGCCGAAGCGGTATTCCATGCGCCCGCTCAGCATGTAGATCAGCTCGGTGCCGGGATGCTGGAAGCGCGGATGGGCGCCGCTCTCGTGGTCCATCTCGATGAGAAACGGCTCGAATGCCTTGCGCGGTCCCTTCTGGTAGGCCAGCAGCCGGTAGACGTGGCCGTGGCGCGTGCCGGTGCGCACCACCTCCATCTGGTCGGCCGCCTTGACCAGCTGCGCCGCGCCGGACGTGTCCTCGATCGCCTGGAACAAGGCGGCAAGCCCGATGCCCAGCGCCGCCGTGAGGCGCTCCAGGACCTCGAGGCTCGCCGCCGACTGGCCGTTCTCGATCCGGCTCAGCATGGCGATGGACATGCCGCTCGCCGCCGCCAGTTCCGCCAGCGTCAGGGCGCGTTCCATCCGGTTGCGGCGGATCGCGGCGCCGGCGCGGCGATGGATCGGCTGGAGCGCGGTCTCGACGGCGCTTTCGGCGTCGCCGCTCTCGACGGGGGCAGGGCTTCGTGCGCGCCTCGTCACCTTCTCCCCCTTCGTTTCGCGGCCATCACCAGCTTAGGGCGTGATCCGGGCAAAATGAAACCATCCGCGCGCGCGTCGCCCGGATGTCCACCGCGGGTCCGGGCGCCCGCGCCCGGGCCTATTTCTCCACCGCCGGCAGCAGCGCCTCGCTTTCGCCCTCGGCCCGTTCGCGCGCGCCGGGATGCTCCTCGATGAGCGGGCCGGGGCGTCGTCGGCGGAAGCCGCG
>NZ_JBNFNU010000035.1:0-20467 GCF_057364445.1 Xanthobacter sp. BG11Y11_SDJG | reverse complement strand
TCGGAACTCGAAGCCCGCGAGCGGAGGCGTGCCGTGGCGAACAGCATAGTATATTCTCGCATCGGGAAGGATGAACGACGATGTCCGCAAGAGCAGTGGAAATACGACCGATTAGGAGGGCAAGATAAAGGAAACCGGCACCATGCGGTGGCGGTTTCGGGGCAAGCCCTTGTCTGCACACTGTTTTGGGGCGGCGCTGGCGGCACCTCGGTTTTGGGCCTCGCGTGCCGCGATGACGCGCAAAGCCTTGGCTTTGCAGGGTTTCGAGCGGCACCATGCGCTGAAATTGGGCCGTTTCCCTGCTCTGGACGCCTTCGGGTCGGAGGCGCAGGTTTGAGCGACGACCAGGAGTTTCGCTTCCGCCCGAGGCCCGGCCGCGTCCGCAGCGATGCCCCCAAGCTGGGCAAGGCCAAGAGCTTTCTCACGCAGGCGAAGAAGATCGGCCGCCAGCAGAGCAACAGCCCGTCGCGTTCGTCGGGATCATCATCGCAGCGCGTCCGCTCGCAGGCGTCGGCCACGGGCGGCAGGGCATCACGGACGAGCGGCGCACCGGGCCTGAAACGGGGGCGCGGCGCGGCGTTCGTGCGCGCCCGCACGCTGTCGGGTGGATGGAAGCACAGTATCCCCGGCCAGCGCCGCGTCGTCGTCAAAACCCGCTATGTCCAGGGCGCGGGCAAGAACGGCAAATCCGCCGCCCATCTGCGCTACATCCAGCGCGACGGCACTTCGCGCGATGGCGAGCGCGGTCAGCTCTATTCCGCGACCGAGGACCGTGCCGACGGCGCTGCCTTCGTCGAGCGCGGCGCGGACGATCGCCATCAGTTTCGCTTCATCGTCTCGCCTGAGGACGGCACAGACCTCTCCAACCTCACGGCCCATACCCGCGACCTCATGGCCCAAGTCGAAACCGATCTCGGCACCCGGCTCGATTGGGTCGCTGTCAATCACCACAACACAGGCCATCCCCATGTCCATGTCATCGTGCGCGGCAAGGACGAGCTGGGCGAAAACCTCGTCATCAACGGCGACTATCTCGCCAACGGCATCCGCGAGCGGGCAAGCGATCTGGCGACGCTCGAACTCGGCCCCGTCACCGAAATCGAGCAGAGCCGCAAACTCTCCGCCGAGATCGGCCAGGACCGCTTCACCCGCATCGACCGCGTCATGTCCGAGGAAGCCGAGGACCACTTCCTCGACCTGCGCCATGAGCCGGCCGATCATCGCCGCCAGTTCGACCGGACGCTGCGCCTGCGCCGTCTCGGCAAGCTGGAGAAGATGGGCCTCGCCACCGAGCACGCGCCCGGCGTTTGGGAATTGAGCGATCGGATGGGACCGGCGCTGCGCGAGCTGGGCGAGCGCGGCGACATCATCCGCAATATGCACAAGGCGCTGAAGGCCGACGGGCTGGAGCGAGATCCAATGACGTTCCAGATTCACGACGTAGCGCCCGAAATCCCGATCACCGGCCGCGTCGTCGACAAATATCTGACCGACGAGCTGGGCGAGAACCTGACCGTCGTGGTCGACGGCGTGGATGGGCGCACCCACCATATCGCCGGCATCGACCCCGCCCGCGTCGAGGACGCACGGATCGGCAGCGTCGTCGAGATCGGCCCCGCCGAGAACGTGAGCCGGCCATCTGACCGCACCATCGCCGGCATGGCCGAGAGCGGCATCTATCGGCCGAGCCGCCATCTGGAGCAGGCCAGGTTCGAGGGCCGCGTTCCGGGCGGCGACTATGAGGGCTATGTCGATGCCCATGTGCGGCGGCTCGAAGCCCTGCGCCGGGCCGGGATCGCCGAGCGGATCGACGTCGACCAGTGGGGCATTCCCGAGGACTTCGAGAGCCGCGCCGCCGCCTATGACGCGGGCCGCAACCGGCAGGCCATTATCCGCATCCTCTCGGCCGCCCGGCTCGAACAGCAGATCGGCGCGGACGGCGCGACCTGGCTCGACCGCCGGCTGGTATCGGCCGAGACATCAGATCTCGCCCCGTCCGGCTTCGGTCAGCAGGTTCGTGAGGCGATGGACCGCCGCCGCGAGCATCATATCGACCATGGCGACGCCGCGCCCGGCCCGAACGGCGGCACGCTCTACCGGCGCAACCTTCTCGCCACGTTGCGCGCACGGGAGATCGAACGCATCGGCGGCGAGATGGCCGCGAGCAAGAACCTGCCATTCCGCGCCGCGAGCGATGGCGAGACGGTCAGCGGCAAGTTCACCGGGACCGTGCAGCTATCGAGCGGCAAGTTCGCTGTGGTCGAACAGAGTCATGAGTTTACGCTGGTTCCATGGCGGCCGGTCATCGACCGCCAAATCGGCCGCGAGGTCAGTGGCGTCGTTCAAGGCGGATCGATGTCGTGGCAGTTGGGGCGACAACGCGGCTTGGGACTATAGGGCACGGTTGCTGCAGCCGGGCAATACATGCAGCATCTCCCGCCGAGTCGGCCGGGAGGAGATGTGCGATGATTGTGCTGCAAGACGCTGTACGGAGATTAGAGAACGTCAAGTTTGAGAACCAGATACAATCTGTTCTGATGGAAATATCTACAGAGATCGACGCCGCTAATATTGCCTATATGTCTGATACTGCATCGGTGCCTGCTAACGATCCAATCCGATACGTCACATATTCGAGGGAATGGGAAGGTCGTTACTTCGATCGTGGCTATCTGAGAATTGACCCGATTGCCGACGGCATTAACAGGAAGCTGCCGTTTGATTGGCAGGCAGTTGCCGGCAGGGCATCGCTGCGCTGGCTATTTGCGGAGGCAGAAAGTTTCGGCGTTGGGCGGCAAGGGGTGTCTGTACCGATGCGGGGAGCCTCGGGGGAGCGAGCGCTCATAACGCTGACATCATTTCATTCCAGCCGGGAGTGGGAACAAAGGAGATGGCGCTACCAAGCATTTGTTTCCGCACTTGCCCCCTACCTGCATGAAGTCGCATTCCTGCTTCATGCCCAAGAGCGGAGGCAGGTCCGCCTAAGCCATCGACAGCGCCAATGCCTGGAGCTTTACGCGCGTGGCTATGCGCCCAAGCAGATTGCGGCCCATCTGAAAATTAGTAGTTCGATGGCCAGAGAGCACTTGCATTGCGCGCGCCGGAAGCTCGATTCACTGACGTTATCATCGGCCGTTTTTAGAGCGTCCAAGCTTGACCTCTTGAACGTCTAGCGTCCCTTCCAAGTACGGGAGACTCAATTGCCCGCGTTTTCAACGTTGCAAAACGCAACCTAGATGGATTTTTCGTTTTCGAGTGCGATGGCCACGAGTGGAGCGAGCACGGAGGAGCGCATTCCATGGCCGTCGCTAACAAGGCCGGGCAAACGAATAGGTCAACAGAAGCAGAACCGAAACCATTGACCTCCTGTGCGATCCTGCGCAACCGCATCTCTATGGCTTCGCTAATTCAAGCAATTGCCGTTGCGGAGCATCTCAACTTTCACCACGCGGCGAAAGCATTGGGCACTAGCCAGTCGAGTGTCAGCGCTCGCATAAAGGCGCTGGAAGATGAGCTTGGCACTTCGCTCTTCGAGCGCAATACCCGCGGCGTTCGCCTGACGGAAGCTGGACGCAATTTTGTCGAACGCGTGACAGCCGGCGTCGACCACCTTGAGAACGCCGTGCAATCCGCAAGCTTGGCGGCATCGGGAGAATGCGGCCGCCTGCGCGTCGGTGTCCACGGCTTGATAGCAGGCAGCTTTCTCGATCGCCTGCTGACGCGATACCGTGAGAAATATCCGGCCATAGCACTCGATATGGCCGAAGGATCGGCACGCGACGCCATTACGCAACTACGCGCCCGTCAGCTCGACGTGGCGTTCCTTGTTGGCACTTTTGAGCTGCCCGATTGCCATTCCCGACCGATATGGACTGAGCCGCTCGTCGTCGCGCTCCCCTCAAAGCATAGACTGGCCGGCCGGGCAGGTGTCCAGTGGACTGATCTCGCTGCCGAAACTTTTCTTGTCCGCCATGGTGGGACCGGACCGCAAGTTCACGACCATATTATTTTGCGGCTTGCCGGAGGGTGGCCGCCGCCTGCCATCCATCGATTCGCGGTTGAGCGCGGCACACTTTTATCCATGGTAGCGCAGGGCTTCGGAATCACGCTGTTAGGAGCTGCGAGCCAGCTTTCTCCTACGTTCGGTGTCACGCTTGTTCCGATCATTGATGAACCTGATCCCGTGGTTTTCTCGGCGGTCTGGTCACCGAACGATCGCGGCGCCGCATTACGAAATCTGCTCACACTAGCATCGAAGATGCGGCGAACAGAAACCACGGCGTGCGCAGAATAGATCTGACGCGCCCATCCTATTCGCCGTCGACAGTATCCGGCCGCACTCCGGCATCGTCTTAACTGTTGCTCCTTCCGAAATCCCGCATTCTCTGATCGGCTCCGACAATTTTGCCGATTGGAGCTCGTATGCGTGGAGGCCGAATTCTCTGGGGCCAGATTGCCGTCGTCCTTACCATCGTGTTCGTGATGATGTGGTTGGCGACGCAATGGACCGCGTGGCGGCTCGGCTTTCAGGCGCAGCTTGGAAGCCCCTGGTTCGAGCTGGTAGGATGGCCGATCTATTACCCACCCGCCTTCTTCTGGTGGTGGTTTTCTTTCGATGCCTATGCCCCCGCGATCTTCACCGAGGGCGGCATCATCGCGGTATCCGGCGGCCTTTTCGCCATCGTTGCCGCGATCACGATGTCCATCATCCGGTCGCGCGAGGCGCGCAATGTCGCGACCTACGGATCGGCACGCTGGGCCGAAGACAAGGAAATCCGCGCCGCCGGCCTGCTCGGTCCCGATGGCGTCGTGCTCGGCCGCTATGATTGCGACTACCTGCGCCATGACGGCCCCGAGCATGTGCTTTGCTTCGCCCCGACACGCTCCGGCAAGGGAGTCGGTCTCGTCGTGCCGACGCTGCTGACCTGGCCGGGAAGCTGCATCGTCCATGACATCAAGGGTGAGAATTGGGGCCTGACCGCTGGCTTCCGCGCCAGGCATGGCCACGTGCTACTGTTCGATCCGACCAATGCCCGATCGTCCGCCTACAATCCTCTGCTGGAGGTCCGGCAGGGGGAATGGGAAGTCCGGGACGTTCAGAACATCGCTGACATCCTGGTCGATCCCGAAGGCTCGCTCGACAAGCGCAATCACTGGGAAAAGACCAGCCATTCGCTGCTGGTCGGCGCGATCCTGCATGTCCTCTACGCCGAGCCCGACAAGACACTGGCCGGCGTCGCAAACTTCCTCTCCGATCCACGCCGCCCTGTCGAAGCCACGCTCCGCGCGATGATGGACACGCCGCATCTCGGCGAAGCCGGCGTTCATCCCGTCATCGCCTCGTCGGCCCGCGAGCTGCTGAACAAGTCCGACAATGAGCGGTCGGGCGTGCTGTCGACCGCCATGTCGTTCCTCGGCCTCTACCGTGATCCGGTGGTGGCGCGTGTGACTGCACGCTGCGACTGGCGCATCGCCGATCTCGTCGGCAGCAGGAAGGCCGTCAGCCTCTACCTTGTGGTGCCGCCTTCCGACATCAACCGCACCAAGCCGCTCATTCGCCTGATCCTCAACCAGATCGGCCGCCGGCTGACCGAGGAGCTGACCACCTCCGGAGAACGCCATCGGCTGCTGCTCATGCTGGACGAATTTCCCGCGCTGGGGCGGCTCGACTTCTTCGAATCTGCGCTCGCCTTCATGGCGGGCTACGGCCTCAAGGGCTTCCTGATCGCCCAGAGTCTCAACCAGATCGAGCGGGCGTATGGGCCAAACAACGCCATCCTCGACAATTGCCATGTCCGCGTCAGCTTCGCCACAAACGACGAGCGCACCGCCAAGCGCGTGTCGGACGCGCTCGGCACCGCGACCGAGCTACGCGATTCCACCAACTACGCCGGCCACCGGCTGTCGCCCTGGCTTGGCCATCTTATGGTGTCGCGGCAGGAGACCGCCCGATCGCTGTTGACCCCCGGCGAGATCATGCAGCTCCCGCCCTCTGAGGAGATCGTCATGGTGGCGGGCACGCCGCCGATCCGCGCGACCAAGGCGAAGTATTTCGAGGACTCGCGCTTGCAGGAACGCATCATCGCACCACCCGAGCTGGCGGCCGGTCCGGCGAATGCCGCCGCGACCGATGATTGGTCCGGCCGTGTCGTCGCGCCGGCGGGCCATGCCGGCGCGGCGAGCGGCGGCGAAGACGGCGGCGATCCCGCCAATGCCGGCATCCGCCGCGAGCCGGAATTGCCCGAGCATGAAGAAATCCTGCCTCCGCCGCCGTCGCCCGCGCAGGAGTTCGAGCTTCTTGACGATGAGCCCGATGTCGATGCCGCCAAAGCCAATGCGATGCGCGCGCGAATGCGGATGGTCGCGCGGCGAGCCTCGCTCGATCCCGGCGATGGCATAGAGCTTTGAGGAGCGCACCATGACATCCCGCACCCGCATGAACGTCTATTTCGACCCAGCCTTGCTGAAGCAGGTCGAGGCGCTGGCACTGCGCCGGAACATCTCCAAATCCGCCATCATCGAAGCCGCCGTAGCGTCGTTCCTCTCCGGCGATACGACCGAGAGGCTGGAGGCGGCGATGTCGCGGCGGCTCGACAAGCTCGGCCGTCAGATCGATACGATCGACGAAGATCTCGCCGTGCTCGGCGAGGCCGTTTCGCTGTTCGTCCGCTATTGGCTAACCTTCACGCCGGTCCTGCCCGACGCGACGCAAGCCTCAGGCCGTGCCAAGGGGCTGGAGCGGTTCGAGGGCTTCATGCAGACGCTCGGCAAGCGGCTGGCGACCGGAGACCGATTCCTGAAAGAGCTCTCGCGCGATCTCGATTCGGTTCGGCCAGGCGGTGAAGACATCGTGCCGAAGACGAACGGTAGCTCGCCGGAATAACTGATCCATCCTATTCACCGTCGATAGCCGCCGACCGCCGCACGGGCCTAGATACTTGTTGAACAGGGCCGATTTCGGGCTCTTTTAATCATCCCCGATCGGGGAACTGTCTGTTGCGTCCCCTGGGATTGGGGACAGCATGACCAACAATTCTCACCGGAAACCAGAGTCGGTCCAGCGCGGGGCGCGAATGCTGCGTACGGCGCTTGGGCCAGCCATCGCGCGCTTTCTGGAAGACCCCGCCGTCGTTGAGGTGATGTTGAATCCGGACGGACGTATCTGGATCGACCGTCTCTCCGAAGGGCTTTCCGACACCGGCGAAACCCTCTTTCCCGCCGATGGCGAACGCATCATGCGCCTGGTCGCGCACCATGTCGGCACAGAGGTTCACGCCCGCAGCCCTCGCGTCTCGGCCGAGCTGCCGGAGACCGGCGAGCGGTTCGAGGGTCTGCTTCCACCCGTCGTCGTGGCACCCGCCTTCGCCATCCGCAAACCCGCCGTGGCGGTCTTCACGCTCGACGACTATGTGCGTGCCGGCATCATGCGCGCCGATCAGGCCGACACCCTGCGCGAGGCCGTCGCGGCGCGCGCCAACATCCTCGTCGCGGGTGGCACCTCGACCGGCAAGACCACGCTGACCAACGCGCTGCTGGCCGAAGTGGCGAAGACGCAGGATCGCGTCGTCATCATCGAGGACACGCGCGAGCTGCAATGCGCCGCGCCCAACCTCGTCTCCATGCGGACCAAGGAGGGCGTCGTCACGCTCTCCGATCTCGTCCGCTCATCGCTGCGCCTGCGCCCCGACCGCATCCCCATCGGCGAGGTACGCGGCTCTGAAGCGCTCGACCTCCTCAAAGCCTGGGGCACCGGCCATCCAGGCGGCGTCGGCACGATCCACGCTGGCACCGGCATCGGTGCGCTGCGCCGGCTTGAACAGCTCATTCAAGAGGCCGTCGTCACCGTCCCGCGCGCGCTGATCGCCGAGACGATCGACCTTGTGGCCGTCCTCTCCGGCCGCGGCTCCGCGCGCCGGCTCGCCGAACTCGCCCGCGTCGCAGGGCTCGGCCCGGACGGGGATTACCGCGTCACCGCAGTCACCCCAAGCAACACAGGAGACAATCCATGATCCGCACCATCATGCGCGCCCGTCGCACCGTCGCGACGGTTGCCGCCGTCGCCTACGTCAATCTCATCCTCGTCCCGGCCGCCCATGCCTCCGGCTCCTCGATGCCATGGGAAGCGCCGCTCCAAAAAATCTCCAGTCGATCGAAGGCCCCGGTCGCCAAGATCGTCGCGGTCATCATCATCATCGCGACGGGCTTGGCGCTCGCTTTTGGCGACACGTCCGGCGGCTTCCGCAAGCTGATCCAGATCGTCTTCGGCCTGTCCATCGCCTTCGCGGCGTCGAGCTTCTTCCTGTCGTTCTTCTCGTTCGGCGGCGGGGCGCTCGTCTGATGGCGGTCGCCTTCGAGCAACTGGACGTGCCGGGATTCACCGTCCCCGTTCACCGCGCGCTGACCGAGCACATCCTGCTCGGCGGCGCGCCGCGAAGCATCGCGATCCTCAACGGGACGCTGGCCGGGGCCGTGGGCCTCGGCCTGCGCCTCTGGCTGGTCGGCCTACTTATCTGGGCCATCGGCCACTTCGCCGCCGTCTGGGCCGCGAAACGCGATCCGCTCTTCGTGGAGGTCGGCCGCCGGCATCTGCGCATCCCCGCAAACCTGTCGGTCTGAGGGAGCCCACGCCATGATGAACCTTGCCGAATATCGCCGCAGCGCCAGCCGCCTTGCCGACTTCCTCCCTTGGGCTGCCCTCGTCGGCCCCGGCATCGTCTTGAACAAGGACGGCTCCTTCCAGCGCACCGCGTCGTTCCGCGGTCCCGATCTCGATAGCGCCGTCGCGGCCGAGCTGGTCGCCGTCGCCGGCCGCATCAACAACGCCTTCCGCCGTCTCGGCTCTGGCTGGAGCATCTTCGTCGAAGCTCAGCGTCACGAGGCCGCGATCTATCCGGCGAACCAATTCCCCGACGCCGCATCAGGCCTCGTCGACGCAGAGCGCAAGGCCGATTTCGAGGAAGAAGGCGTTCACTTCGTCTCCGGCTACTACCTGACCTTCCTCTACCTGCCGCCGGCCGAGGAAGCCGCCCGCGCCGAGACCTGGCTATACGAAGGCCGCGAGCGCTCCGGCGTCGATCCGCATGAGATCTTGCGCGCCTTCACCGATCGCACCGAGCGCGTGCTGGCCCTGCTCGACGGCTTCATGCCCGAATGCGACTGGCTCGATGACAGCGAGACGCTGACCTATCTGCATTCGACCGTCTCGACCAATCGGCATCGCGTCCGCGTCCCCGAGACGCCGATCTATCTCGATGCGCTGCTCGCCGATCAGCCGCTCACCGGCGGGCTCGAGCCGCGCCTTGGCGATCAGCATCTGCGTGTCCTCACCATCATCGGCTTTCCGACCGCGACGACGCCGGGGCTGCTCGACGATCTCAACCGACTGGCCTTTCCGTATCGCTGGAGCACGCGGGCGATCCTGCTCGACAAGAACGACGCGACCAAGCTTCTGACCAAGATCAGGCGGCAATGGTTCGCCAAGCGGAAGTCCATCGCCGCGATCCTCAAGGAAGTGATGACCAACGAGGCATCCGCCCTTGTGGACACTGATGCGGCGAACAAGGCCGCCGACGCCGACATGGCCTTGCAAGAGCTCGGCCAGGATGTCGCCGGCATGGCCTATGTCACCGCGACCATCACGGTGTGGGATGCCGATCCGCGTCTTGCCGACGAGAAACTGCGCCTCGTCGAGAAGGTCATCCAGGGCCGCGACTTCACGGCCATGATCGAAACTGTCAATGCCGTCGATGCCTGGTTCGGCTCGCTCCCCGGACATGCCTACGCCAATGTCCGTCAGCCGCCGGTCTCGACGCTCAATCTCGCCCACATGATCCCCCTTTCTGCCGTGTGGGCGGGGCCGGAACGGGACGAGCATTTCGGTGCGCCCCCCTTGCTGTATGGCAAGACCGAAGGCTCGACCCCGTTCCGGTTAAGTCTCCATGTCGGCGACGTGGGCCACACCCTGGTCGTCGGCCCGACCGGCGCGGGTAAATCCGTGCTGCTTGCGTTGATGGCACTCCAGTTCCGGCGCTACGAGCGGTCCCAGGTGTTCGCCTTCGACTTCGGCGGCTCGATCCGCGCCGCCGCGCTCGCCATGGGCGGGGACTGGCACGATCTCGGCGGTGGGCTGACCGAAGGGGACGAGTTCTCCGTCTCGCTTCAACCGCTGGCGCGCATCCACGACACCTATGAACGCGCCTGGGCGGCCGACTGGATCGTCATGATCCTCATGCGTGAGGGTATCCCCATCACGCCTGAGGTGAAGGAGCATATCTGGACCGCGCTGACCTCGCTCGCCTCCGCGCCGTTCGAAGAACGCACCATCACCGGCCTTGCGGTCCTGCTCCAGTCCAATGACATCAAGCAGGCGCTCCGGCCCTATTGTGTCGGCGGCGCTTACGGTCGCTTGCTCGACGCCGAGACCGAACATCTCGGCTCGGCCGACGTGCAGGCGTTCGAGATCGAGGGGCTGGTCGGCACCGGCGCAGCGCCGGCCGTGCTTTCCTACCTCTTCCACCGCATCGGCGACAGGCTCGACGGGCGGCCGACGCTACTCATCATCGACGAGGGCTGGCTGGCCCTGGATGATGAAGCCTTCGCCGGCCAGCTCCGCGAATGGCTGAAGACGCTCAGAAAAAAGAATGCGTCCGTCATCTTCGCCACGCAGTCGCTCAGCGACATCGACAATTCGAGCATCGCGCCGGCCATCATCGAGAGCTGCCCGACGCGGCTGCTTCTGCCGAACGAACGCGCGATCGAGCCACAGATCACAGCGATCTATCGGCGCTTCGGCCTCAACGACCGGCAGATCGAAATCCTCGCGCGGGCCACGCCCAAGCGGGACTATTACTGCCAGTCGCGGCGCGGCAACCGCCTGTTCGAATTGGGCTTGTGTGAGGTTGGCCTCGCGCTCTGCGCCGCATCCTCCAAATCCGATCAGACACTCATCGCGAACCTCGTCGCCGAGCACGGCCGCGAAGGCTTCCTCGCGGCATGGCTGCGCGCCCGCGACGCCGGTTGGGCGGCCGATCTCATCCCGAACTTCCCCCAAGCCGAAAAGGAGACCATGCCATGAAGACCCGTACTTTCCGCTCGCGCGCCGTGGCGCTTGCCGCAACCGTGCTCGCTGCGGCGCCGGTGGCCTTCTCGCCGATGATGGCGACGCCGGCCCATGCTTGGCGCATCGTCTATGACCCGACGAACTACGCGCAGAACGTCCTCACTGCCGCGCGCACGCTGGAGCAGATCACCCATCAGATCACCTCGCTTCAGAACGAAGCGCAGATGCTCATCAATCAGGCGAAGAACCTCGCCAGCCTCCCGTTCTCTGCCCTCCAGACCTTGCAGCAGAACGTCCAGAAGACCCAGCAGCTTCTCGGCCAGGCGCAGAACATCACCTTCGACGTCCAGAAGATCGATCAGGCGTTCCAAAGCCAGTACGGCAACGTCTCGATGTCGGCCACCGACCAGCAGCTCGTCGTCAATGCGCGCTCGCGCTGGCAGAACACGGTTGGCGGCTTGCAGGACGCCATGCGCGTGCAGGCCGGTGCTGTCGGCAATATCGACAGCAACCGCGCGCAGATGTCGGCGCTGATCGACCAGAGCCAGGGCGCGACCGGCGCTTTGCAGGCGGCGCAGGCGGGCAACCAGCTTCTCGCGCTCCAGTCGCAGCAGCTTTCGGATCTCGTGGCGCTGCTCGCCTCGAATGGCCGTGCCAGCGCGCTCACGGAGGCCGAGCGGGCCACCGCCGCCGAACAGGGCCGCGAACAGCGCCGCCGCTTTCTGACGCCAGGCTCGGGCTACCAGCCGGGCAACGCGCAGATGTTCAACACCGGCAAGTAACCGCCAGAAGGAGCATTCCCATGGACGGCAAGATGCTGGCCCGCCTCGGCGCTATCGTGTTCGTCGCCGTCGCCGTCATGGCGGCGGTGATCGAGCTGACCCGCAAAGAGGGCGCGCCGGTATCTTCGCCGGTGCGCATTCTCCAACCTGCTTCCGATCCGCTGCGCGGAGGCCAGCGCCGCTGCCAGCAGCTCGGCCAGAAGGCCGCGGATGACCCTGACTGCCTGCGCGTCTGGGCGGAGACCCGCAACCGCTTCCTTGGGCGAACGCCGGCTCCGGCATCGCCCGCGCAAATCGAAGGGCGGTGACGCATGGGCGGCAGCGGAGTCATCGACACATTCCTCGGCACCTTCACCCGTTACATCGACAGCGGATTCGGGCTGCTCGGCGGCGAGGTCGCTTTTATCGCTACCACGCTCATCGTCATCGATGTGACGCTGGCTGCGCTGGTCTGGTCCTGGGGCGCGGATGACGACATCATCGCCCGGCTCGTGAAGAAGACGCTGTTCGTCGGGGCTTTTGCCTACCTGATTTCCAACTGGAACAACCTCGCGAAAATCGTCTTCGACAGCTTTGCCGGCCTCGGCCTCAAGGCGTCAGGCACCGGATTCTCGACCGCCGACCTGATGCGTCCCGGCAAGGTCGCACAGACCGGCCTCGATGCCGCCCGGCCGCTGCTCGAATCCATCTCCGACCTGATGGGCTGGGTCGCCTTCTTCGAGAACTTCATCCAGATCGCGTGCCTGCTCTTCGCCTGGGCGCTGGTGATCCTTGCCTTCTTCATCCTGGCGATCCAGCTCTTCGTCACCCTGATCGAGTTCAAGCTG
This sequence comes from Xanthobacter sp. BG11Y11_SDJG, assembly GCF_057364445.1. Taxonomy (NCBI): domain Bacteria; kingdom Pseudomonadati; phylum Pseudomonadota; class Alphaproteobacteria; order Hyphomicrobiales; family Xanthobacteraceae; genus Xanthobacter; species Xanthobacter sp. BG11Y11_SDJG. The sequence goes on along the minus strand of NZ_JBNFNU010000035.1, from coordinate 7,799 downwards.
GCGACGCTCGCCGGCTTTGTCCTCATCCCCTTCGGGCTTTGGGGCAAAAGCGCTTTCATGGCTGAGAAGGTGTTGGGCAATGTGGTGTCGTCCGGCATCAAGGTTCTGGTGCTGGCCGTCATCATTGGCATCGGCTCGACGCTGTTCTCACAGTTCACGCAAGGGTTCGGCGGCCAGACACCGAGCATCGACGACGCCATGGCCGTCGTGCTCGCCGCTCTCTCGCTTCTCGGCCTCGGCATCTTCGGCCCCGGCATCGCCAACGGCCTCGTCTCCGGCGCCGCAGCTCGGCGCGGGCGCTGCCGTTGGCACTGGCCTTGCCGCAGGCGGCATGGTGCTGGCCGGCGCTGGTGCTGCTGGCCTTGCCGCCAAGGGCGGTGCAGCCGCGCTTCCACCGGCGCTGCCGCCGTGCGTGGTGGCGCGACCGCAGCCGGCGCGGCATCCGCCGCCTTCAGCCTCGGTTCGCTCGGCCAGTTCGGTGCAGCAGGTGCTGCATCCGGCATGGGTGGCATGGGGCGGGCAGCAGGTTCCGCCGCCATGTCGCCGCTGCGCCGTGCGGCGGCCAGCGTCAAGTCCAGCTTTTCCGATGGCGTGAAGAGCGGCTTCGGCGTTACGGGCGGCTCTTCGACCATGGGGACGGTCGGCGGTTCCGCCGATGCCGCAGCCGACGCCGCTTCCGCCACCCATACCGCCAAGGGCCAGCCCGATTGGGCGAAGCGAATGCAGCGCTCGCAGCGCCTTTCGCACGGCGTCCAGACCACGACCCACGCCGTCCGCTCCGGCGACAGCCACGGCTCCGGCTCTTCCGTCAACCTCTCTGAAAGTGACCGCTCATGAACCTGTTTCGACGACCCGCCACTCATTACGGCAAAACCCCGCAACCCAAGACGCCCTATCAGAAAGCCGCCCAGGTTTGGGACGAGCGCATTGGCTCCGCCCGCGTACAGGCAAAGAACTGGCGATACATGGCCTTCGGCTCGCTGGTTCTCTCTGGCGGTTTTGCCGCCGCACTCGTCTGGCAGTCGGTTCAGGGAACCGTCGTGCCTTGGGTGGTGCAGGTCGACAAGCTCGGCCAGGCCCAGACCGTCGCGCCGGCGACTGCCGACTATCGGCCGACCGATCCGCAGATCGCGTGGCATCTCGCCCGCTTCATCGAACAGGTTAGGTCCATCCCGGCCGATCCGATCATCGTCCGCCAGAACTGGCTTCGCGCCTATGAATGGACCACCGATCGCGGCGCGGGCGCGCTCAACGACTACGCCCGCACCAACGATCCCTTCACCAAGGTCGGCAAGCAGCAGATCGCCGTGGACGTCTCCAGCGTCATCCGCGCTTCGCCAGACAGTTTCCGCGTCGCCTGGACGGAACGGCATTTCGAGAACGGCCAGCTTTCCGGCACGGAGCGCTGGACCGCGATCCTGACTATTGCCGTTCAGCCGCCGCGCGACGCGGAACGGCTGAAAGCCAATCCGCTCGGTATCTATGTCAACGCCATCAACTGGTCGCGGGAGATGGGCCAATGAATCGCGCAATCCGCAAACCCGCAATCGCGGCTGCGATGCTCTCGGCGACCATGCTCGCCGGCTGCGCCTCCACAAAGCCGCCGCAGATCAGCTACGACAATAGCGTGCCGCCGCTGCCGGCCATTCCCGCAGCGGTGACGGACGAGCGGCTGAAGCCGCTGCATGTTCCTCCGGCCTGGACCGTGGCGCGTGGCGGCCAGACCGCCAGCACCGCGACCGGCCGCGTCGAGAACGCCAATGCCGCCGCCCGCGTGCAGCCGCGCCGCGAAGGCTACTTCAACGCCATTCAGGTCTATCCGTGGTCGGAAGGCGCGCTCTATCAGGTCTATGCCGCACCGGGCCAGATTACGAATATCGCGCTCGAACCGGGCGAGAGCCTGACAGGCGCAGGCCCGATCGCGGCGGGCGACACCGCGCGCTGGATCATCGGCGACACCGAATCCGGCTCCGGCGTCGCCCGCCGCGTCCATGTGCTGGTGAAGCCGACGCGCGCCGACATTACCACGAACCTCGTCATCACTACCGACCGGCGCACCTACATGGTCGAGCTGCGCTCCGGCGAGAAGCCTTACATGCCCGCTGTCGCCTGGGCCTATCCGCAGCCGGCAAGCGGCGGGCGGCAGGCCACCCCGGCAACGCCGGTCATTCCGGCTGTCGCGGCGCGCAACTATCGCTATGGCCTGACCGGCAGCAGCAATCCTCCCTGGAAGCCGGTCGCCGTCTATGACGACGGCCGCCGCGTCTATGTCGAATTCCCGCGTGGCATCGTCCAAGGCGAAATGCCGCCGATCTTCGTGATCGGCCCCGAGGGCGAGGCGCAGATCGCCAATACCCGCATCTACCGACACATCCTGATCGTCGATCGCCTGTTCGGCGCGGCCGAGCTGCGCCTTGGCGCGGGCGATCGCCAGCAGACCGTCAGGATCGTTCGCACCGATGGGAGGCCGCAGTCATGAGCGAAGCCGAATCCAATGCCGCTCCGATGCGCCTGCGCGCCGAGGCACCCCGCGTCACACGGCTGTCTCGCAAGATGCTCGCCAGCGTCGCAGCCGTCGCCCTCGTCGGCATCGGTGGCGCTCTGATCTATGCGCTTCAGACGCGCACAGGCGGCGATGGCGGGGAAGAACTCTATTCCACCGCCAACCGGCAAACCGCCGACGGTCTCGCTGGTCTGCCCCGCGACTACACCGGCCCCATCCTCGGGCCGGCGCTGCCGGGCGATCTCGGCGGCCCGATCCTGTCCGCGCAGAACGCCGGCCAACCCGTTGCGCCTCCCGTCGTTCCGACGCCGGGCATCGACGAGGCGGAGCAACGCCGCCGCGCCGAGGAAGAGGCCGCGCGCCTCAGCACCGTCTTCTTCCAGTCCCGCCAGGGATCAACGGCAGCAGCCACGCCGGGAGCCATGCCCGGCCTTGCAGGGTTCGACCCCGGCAACGCCGCGGCGGGGCAATCAACCGCTCAGGACAGGCAGCTTGCCTTCCTCAATGCGGCGGCCGACCGGCGCACCGTGACGCCCGATCGCGTGACGCTGCCGGCATCGCCATGCGTGCTTCAGGCCGGATCGGTCATCTCGGCCGCGCTCATCACCGGCATCCGCTCCGATCTTCCCGGCCAGATCACCGCGCAGGTCACGGAACATATCTATGACAGCCCGACCGGCAGTATCCTGCTCGTACCGCAGGGAACGCGGCTCATCGGCCAGTACGACAACAGCGTCCAGTTCGGCCAGCGCCGCGTGCTGCTCGTCTGGAACCGCCTCATCATGCCGAACGGCCGCTCCATCGTTCTCGAGCGCCAGCCGGGCGCGGATACGCAAGGCTATGCCGGACTGGAGGATGGCGTCGATTACCACTGGTGGGATCTCGCCCAGGCCGCCGCGCTCTCGACGCTGCTCGGCGTCGGCGCTGAACTCGCGACCGACGACAATGACCGCCTGATCCGAGCCATCCGCGGCGGCGCGCAGGATACGGTCAATCAGGCCGGTCAGCAGATCGTCCAGCGCCAGTTGCAGGTCGCACCGACGCTCACCATCCGGCCCGGCTTTCCGGTCCGTGTCATCGTCACAAAGGATTTGGTGCTCGAACCCTACAGGAGCTGACCATGACCAAGCTGAAACTCGGCCCCATCGCCGACGACAAGCCCGTCAAGGTCACGGTGGAGCTGCCGGCGGCGCTCCATCGCGACCTCACCGATTACGGACGCCTGCTCGCCGAAGGCGGTGCGCCCATCGAGCCAGCCAAGCTTATCGTGCCGATGCTCGAACGGTTCATCTCGACGGATCGCGGGTTTGCTAAAGCCCGGCGCACCACGGGCTGAGCCCATGCCAGGGGGGCGTACCGGCGACGCCGTTATGCTCCCGCCGCGCCGATTCCGCTCTCACGAGTATAATCGCCGCACGATATGCGGTGATTAGCGCCCCTAATCACCGCACACGTCATGCGAACCCGGTTGGTTGGGGTGCCGTGCGCGAGCGAACGCGAATGCGGCACGCTACCGGCGCCCAATCCTTCGCCATGGTTCGCCAGACGTCGGGAATGCCACCAAGTCGCTGACCCGGCCACATTGAAGGAGGTCCGGCATGAACACATGGAATGGCGGGATCGCAGACGAAGGGGCTGGACGATGAGCCAGACACCGGTCTCTCTCAGCAAACGCACCATCCGCAGGCACCAGCTTCGCGAGATCGTTCCCCTGGCCGACACGACCATCTACGACATGGAGCAGCGCGGCGAGTTTCCGCAGCGTTTCTACCTGACCTCTCGAACCGTCGTGTGGGATCTCGGCGAAGTGGAGGCTTGGCTTGAAGAACGCCGCCGAGCCTCCAAGGCGAAGACGGCCAAGCGTGCGCCGGCACCCGACGTCACGCTCAGGAAGACCCGTCCAGTCAAAGGTTAGGTTCCGGGACCAGAAGGTCCATGGAGGTCGGATAGAGCGTCGGGGTGTATTTCTGGCCGCTCACCCATGCGTCGATCAGATTGCCCCATTCCTGCATCATGTGGCGGCGCTGGTGCTCATACTCGGCCTTGTTATAGACGCCGCGCGAAGAGCGCCCGTCCTCGTGCGCCAGGCATTTCTCGATCCAGTCGCTGTTGAAGCCCAGCTCGTTGAGCAGCGTCGAGCCCGTGCGGCGAAGGTCATGCACGGTGAACGGCTCCAGCGGCAGGCCCGCCTTCTTGGCTTGCACGACGACCGCCGTGGTGACGCGGTTAAAGGTCGCGCGCGACATCGGCGCATCCGCGTCGTAGCGCGAGGGCAGCAGATAGCGCGAATTGCCCGCACAGGTCTTGAGCGCGACCAGGATGTCGAGCGACTGTTCGCACAGATAGACGTTGTGCGGCTTGGCACGCTTCATCCGCTCCTTCGGGATCGACCACACCGCATTCTCGAAGTCGACCTCATCCCACACCGCGTCCTGCAACTCGCTCTTGCGGACCATCGTGAGTAGGATCAGCTTCAAGCCGAGCCGGATGGTTGGCAGCGTCGCCACATGCTCTAGCTGGCCGAGCATAACCCGGATTTCGGCGGGCGAGAGCGAGCGGTCCTTGGGAACGAACGTCGCGATCGACGCCGGCCCGACCTCTTCGGCGGGGTTCGCCACCTTCTCCCCGTGCAGCTTCGCAAAGGCGAAGACCAGCTTCACGATGTCGCGGACATGGACCGCCGTGGCCGGCGCTCCTCGCTTCTTCACCTTGTCGCACATCGCCCGGAGATCTTCCGGCGTGATTTCCGTCAGCAGCCGATTGCGGAACGTCGGCAGGATGTCTCGCTCGTAGATAGAGCGGCGCATCGCGCGGGTGCTTTCGGCCATCCGGTGCTCTTGCAGCCAGCGTTCGCCAAACTCGCCGAAGCTCTTTGCTTCCTTGATGCGGCGCTTCTCGCGCTGTTTCTCCTGGGCAGGCGACCGCCCTTCCTGAATCGAACGCTGCGCGTCGATCAGCTTTTCCCGCGCACGGGCCAGAGAGAGGCCCGCCGGCCCGTATCGGCCGAGGGTCAAGGTCTCGCGTCGACCGTGCATACGGTAGTCATAGCGGAACACGACAGCGCCCGACGGGTTCACGACGACATACATACCGTCACGGTCAGAGACCTTGTATAATTTATCCTTTGGTTTCAGTGCCTTGATTGCCGCATCGGTAAGCATCGGACCCTCCTGGATCGTTCAAAAACGCCAGAGAGCCCCCAAAAATACCGTCAGGCCAAAACCGACCGGTCCTGACGGAGGATTATCCTTTATTCTCAATGGAATAAGGTCAAAAAATACCGTCACCAGCTCTCTAGGCCATAACGGTATATGCAAATCTGCGATGTCACAAGACGCCCCATACCGTCAGCTCCGCCGTCGATCGCGAGGCTTTCCCAGCGATTGACGGCGAAAGACGTCGGAGAGAAAATTCTTTATTTTTCAACGCCTTATGGAGGGTAGTCGGCGGTTATCGGCGGCGTTTGGGTAGGCGCGAATTATTCCCACTCAATCGTCCCGGGCGGCTTCGACGTCACGTCGTAGACCACGCGGTTGACGCCCTTCACCTCATTGATGATGCGGGTCGCCACGCGGCCGAGGAAGGCCATGTCGTAGGGGTAGAAGTCGGCCGTCATGCCGTCCACGGAGGTCACGGCGCGCAAAGCGAGGACGTGGTCGTAGGTGCGGCCGTCGCCCATCACGCCCACCGTGCGCACCGGCAGCAGCACGGCGAAGGCCTGCCAGATCACGTCGTAGAGGCCGGCATAGCGGATCTCTTCCAGATAGATGGCGTCGGCCTGGCGCAGGATGTCGAGCTTCTCCCGCGTCACCGCGCCGGGGCAGCGGATGGCGAGGCCGGGGCCGGGGAAGGGGTGGCGGCCGACGAAGCTCTCCGGCAGGCCGAGCTCGCGGCCGAGCGCGCGCACCTCGTCCTTGAAGAGGTCGCGCAGGGGCTCCACCAGCTTCATGTTCATGCGCTCGGGCAGGCCGCCCACATTGTGATGGCTCTTGATGGTCACGGACGGCCGCCGGCGAAGGAGACGCTCTCGATCACGTCGGGATAGAGCGTGCCCTGGGCGAGGAAGTCGGCGCCGCCCACCTTCTTGGCCTCAGCCTCGAACACGTCGATGAAGAGCCGGCCGATGGTCTTGCGCTTCGCCTCGGGGTCCTCGACGCCCTCCAGTTCATTCAGGAACAGGTCGGCGGCGTCCACGTGCACCAGCGGGATGTTGTAGTGGCCGCGGAACAGCGAGACCACCTCGTCCGCCTCGGCCTGGCGCATCAAACCGTGGTCCACGAACACGCAGGTGAGCTGATCGCCGATGGCCTCGTGGATGAGCACCGCCGCGACCGAGGAGTCCACCCCGCCGGAGAGCCCGCAGATCACCCGGCCGGTGCCCACCTGGGCGCGGATGCGGGCGATGGCGCGCTCGCGGAAGGCGCCCATGGTCCAGGTGCCTTCGAGGCCCGCCACCCTGCGCACGAAATTGGCGAGGAGGCGCGCGCCGTCCGGCGTGTGCACCACCTCGGGATGGAACTGCACGCCGTAGTAATTGCGCGCCAGGTCGGCGATGGCGGCGAAGGGGGCGTTGTCGGAGACGGCGACCACCTCGAAGCCCTCGGGCAGGCGGGTCACACGGTCGCCGTGGCTCATCCACACCGTGTGGCGCTCGCCTTCGCGCCAGACGCCGTCGAACAGGGGCACGGCCTTCGTCACCGTCACCTCGGCGCGGCCGAACTCGCGGTGGTGCCCCGCCTCCACGGCGCCGCCCAGCTGGGCCGCCATGCACTGCTCGCCATAGCAGATGCCCAGCACCGGCACGCCGGCCGCGAAGGCCGCCGCTGGCGCCTTGGGGCTTTCGCCCTCGATCACCGAGGCCGGGCCGCCGGACAGGATGATCGCCTTCGGCTTCAGCCGGGCGATGGCCTCCTCGGCCTTTTGGAACGGCACCACCTCGGAATAGACCCCCTCCTCGCGCACGCGCCGGGCGATGAGCTGGGTCACCTGGCTGCCGAAATCGACGATGAGGACGGTGTCCTGGGAGGGGGCGGGGGAGGACATGGTGCCTGGCCTTGCGCGCTGGGTTCGGGGAGCGTGCGCCCTCCTTTAGCGGCAATGCCGGGAAAAGCAAAAGCGGCAGGGGCAAGCAGCGGGGAAACGGGGCCGTCGCAGGCGACCCGCGAAGCCGGGCTTCTGGGGGACGGACCGCTCGCCCACCGGTCAATCCGAAGAAAGCCGGCCTTCCGCTCGCGTTGGGCGGCCTGCGGGGTGCCCAGAGCGGCGTTGCGGCGCGCGTGCCCAGCGTGCGGTCAGC
>NZ_JBNFNU010000034.1:0-21000 GCF_057364445.1 Xanthobacter sp. BG11Y11_SDJG | reverse complement strand
AACCGGTTCGCCGCCTCCCCGAAAGTCATCCCCCGTGCCCCAGCACCGCCAGCAGCAGCAGGGCCGACGATGTTGGTGATCTTGAGTCATGGGGTTCACGGCGGGCCCGCCGTGTCCTTGTAGGGATCGCCGACGGTGTCGCCGGTCACCGAGGCCTTGTGCGCCTCCGAGCCCTTCATGTGGCGCACGCCGTCCTTGTCCACGAAGCCGTCCTCGAACGACTTCTTGGCATTGTCCCAGGCGCCGCCGCCCGAGGTCATGGAGATGGCGACGAACAGGCCGGTGACGATGACGCCGAGCAGCATGGCGCCGAGGGCCGAGAAGGCGGCCGACTTGCCCGCCGCGCCGCCGCCCGCCACGAAGTAGATGACGAAGTAGCAGACGATGGGCGAGAGCACCGGCAGCAGCGAGGGGATGATCATCTCCTTGATCGCCGCCTTGGTGAGCATGTCCACGGCGCGGGAATAGTCCGGCTTCTCCGTTCCGGCCATGATGCCGGGCTTCTCGCGGAACTGTCGGCGCACCTCCTCGACGATGGCGCCCGCCGCGCGGCCCACCGCCGTCATGCCCATGGCGCCGAAGAGGTAGGGCAGGAGGCCGCCGAACAGCAGGCCCACCACCACGTACGGGTTCTCCAGCGAGAAGTTCGGCGCCACGCCGGCGAAATAGCTGCCGGGCGCCGCCTGGGCGACGAAGTACTTCAGGTCCTGGCTGTAGGCCGCGAACAGCACCAGCGCGCCGAGGCCCGCGGAGCCGATGGCGTAGCCCTTGGTCACGGCCTTGGTGGTGTTGCCCACCGCGTCGAGCGCGTCGGTGGACTGGCGCACCTCCTTGGGCAGGCCCGCCATCTCGGCGATGCCGCCGGCATTGTCGGTCACCGGGCCGAAGGCATCGAGCGCGACGATCATGCCGGCGACGCCGAGCATGGTGGTGGCGGCGATGGCGATGCCGAACAGGCCGGCGAGGCCGTAGGCCACCAGGATGCCGGCGATGATGACGATGGTGGGCAGCGCGGTCGATTCCAGCGACACCGCGAGGCCCTGGATGATGTTGGTGCCGTGCCCGGTCACCGACGCCTGGGCGATGGACACCACCGGGCGATAGCCGGTGCCGGTATAGTATTCGGTGATGACGACGATGGCGCCGGTCACCGCGAGGCCCACGAGGCCGCAGATGAAGAGGCTCATGCCGGTATAGCCGGCGGTGCCGATGGGGCCGAAGCCGGGCAGCAGCCAGGTCACCAGCGCCAGCGCGAGGACCGAGAAGCCCGCCGTCGCCATGAGGCCCTTATAGAGCGCGCCCATGATCGAGGAGGTCGGCCCCAGCCGCACGAAGAAGGTGCCGGCGATGGAGGTGAGGATGCACGCGCCGCCGATGGCGAGCGGGTAGACGATCATGGTGTCGAGCAGCGCCGGGGTGGCGGCGAAGAAGATCGCGGCGAGCACCATGGTGGCGACCACCGTCACCGCATAGGTCTCGAACAGGTCGGCCGCCATGCCGGCGCAGTCGCCGACATTGTCGCCCACGTTGTCGGCGATGGTGGCGGGGTTGCGCGGGTCGTCCTCGGGGATGCCGGCTTCCACCTTGCCGACGAGGTCGCCGCCCACGTCCGCGCCCTTGGTGAAGATGCCGCCGCCGAGACGGGCGAAGATGGAAATGAGCGAGGCGCCGAAGCCGAGCGCCACCAGCGCGTCCACCACGGTGCGGGAATTGGGGGCAAGGTCGATGCCCTTCACCAGCACCGCGTAATAGACCGCGACGCCGAGCAGCGCGAGGCCGGCCACCAGCAGGCCGGTCACCGCGCCCGCCTTGAAGGCGAGGTCGAGGCCGCCGGCCAGCGACTTGGTCGCCGCCTGGGCGGTGCGCACGTTGGCGCGGACCGAGACGTTCATGCCGATGAAGCCGGCAAGCCCGGAGAGAATGGCGCCGATGGCGAAGCCCACCGCCACCAGCCAGCCGAGGAAGATGCCGACGAGAATGAAGATCACCACGCCCACGATGCCGATGGTCGTGTACTGCCGCTTGAGATAGGCCTGCGCGCCCTCGGCGATGGCGGCCGCGATCTCCTGCATGCGGGCGGTTCCCGCGTCCGCGGCCATGAGGGCGCGCACCGCCCATACGCCGTAGCCCACGGCCAGCAGGCCGCAGACGATAATCAGTAGCAAAGCCAGCATTTTCCCACCTTTTGTTTCCAGCCTGTTCTTGTTGGTGCGGGAGTGTGAGGGGTGGCGCGCGCGGGCGCAACGGCCTCGATCACTTTTCGACCACATTGGAGCAATTGGACGCGGATGCTGGCGCCGGGCCGTCGCCGGCGCCCCATCGTCGGCCGCCGCAGGACCCGGTTGCCCCTCGGTCGCGGCGGGGACGGGGGGTGGCACGGTGCCGCCCCGCGGCCGCCGCGGCGCGATTTGCGTTAATCGGCACCGGTTTATCGAATCATCTTTTTCTGCCGGAGGTATCCGTCCGCAAGTCCCTCAGGGCGCAGGGAAGTTCTTCCGCCCGGTCGACCGGGCCGGAGCCGATCGGGGCGAAATGGGCGCATTTTCTTGTCCCAATCCGGACCGGCAGACCTTATGGTGCCGCTCGCGCCGACGCGCACTTCCGGGGCCGAACCAAGTTCTCCTTTAATTGGAGTGCCTTGGCCGTCCCACCCGTGAAAGCCCGCGCCGCCCGTCTCCGCTGGAGCCGGCCTGCCCGGCCCAGCCTCAGGGAGACCCGCTTATGCGTCGTGGCCTCGACCATGTCGTTCATCTCGTCCGTGACCTCGATTCGGCGGGGGAGATCTACGATCTGCTCGGATTCACCGTGGGCGCGCGCAACCGCCACCCCTTCGGCACCGAGAACCGCATCGTCCAGACCGACGGCTTCTTCATCGAGCTGCTCCAGGTGGTGGAGCCGGAGAAAATTCCGCCCGCGACCGAAACCTCCTTCTCGTTCGGCGCCTTCAACAAGGCGTTCCTGGAGCGCAACGGCGAAGGCCTCACCATGGCGGTGTTCGAGGGCCGCGATCCGGTGGCGGACAAGGCCGAGTTCGACGCCGCCGGCTTCGGCGGCTTCGACACCCTGGACTTCTCCCGCAAGGCGCGCCGCGCCGACGGGCAGGACGTGGACGTCGCCTTTTCGCTCGCCTTCGCCGCCTCGCCCACGGCGCCTGATCTCGGCACCTTCACCTCCCTTCAGCGCAAGCCGGAGAATTTCTGGTCCGCCGACCTGCAGCGCCACGCCAATGGCGTGACCGGGCTCGCCGGCATCGTGCTGGTGTCCGAGAGCCCGGTGGACGATATCCCGTTCCTCGACACGGTCAGCGGCGTCTCGCTTAACCGCGCCTCGGAAGGCTGGTTCGTCGGCCAGACGCCGCGCGGCCAGATCGACCTCATGAGCCGCCAGCTCTATGCCGACCGCTACGGCGTGCCGGGGCCGGTGGGCGAGGGGCTGCGCCTCGCCGCCGTCCGCTTCGCCACCAACGGCGCGCCGGAGCTGCGCCGCGCGCTCGCCGCCCGCCGCATGGTGGAAGAGGCGATCGAGGGCATGGTGGTGGTGCCGCCCCGGGCCGCTCTGGGCGCCGCCATCGTCTTCGAGCGCGACGTGTGACCTAAGGTCAAGGGTTTTAGTTCTCCTCAAGAAAGACTATTTACTCGAAAGAGGGGCGGACGACCGCGCCCATCCGTTCGGACCCGGCGGGACGACCCGCCGCGGAGCATTTTTCCATGGCTTGGGTCTATCTGTTCGTCGCCGGCCTGCTGGAAGTGGGCTGGGCCATCGGCATGAAATATTCCGATGGCTTCACCCGCCTCTGGCCGAGCGCGCTCACGATCGTCAGCATCGTCGTGAGCCTGTTCCTGCTCAGCCTGTCGCTGAAGTCGATCCCCATCGGCACCGCTTATGCGGTGTGGGCGGGAATCGGCACGGTGGGCACCGCCATCGTCGGTATCGCGGTGTTCTCCGAATCAACCGATCTGCTGCGCCTGGCGTCCATCGGCCTGATCGCCGTCGGCCTGGTGGGGCTGAAGCTCGTCACCCCCTGAACATAGGGCGACGGGGCGCGCCGGCGGGCTGCCGGGGCGGGCAGGGGCCTTGCGGGGGCCCTGCCGCCCGCCGGCACCCGCGCAAACGGCCTGGAATGCCGCTTTTTGTTGGGGTGGCGCCCACCGCAGGCTTGACGCAGAGCGACTCTGCGGATAGAAGCGGCCCACTTTCGCGGCAGGCGGTCGGCGTCTGAGCGGTCGGTTCCTTATTCCCTGCTTCGACCCGAAGCCTGGACGGACCCGACCAGGGGAGCCGAAACGCTGCCAGGAACAGCACTGCGATAACATCAGGTGCACGATCGCGGCGCCGCCCTTCGGGGATCGAGCGTTGTGATCCTCTGTCGCGACAAGGCGCGTCCGCCCCTCTTCGGCGGTGGACCGCGCCTTTTGCGTCGTGGTGCGGCCGGCGGGCTAACCGCCGCGCCGATGGGTCTTTGAGGCTGCCGTCCGGCGGCCATCGTGGCGGTCCCTATGGGCCGTCGAACTGAAGAAGAAGCGGCCCTGGGCCGCAAGCAGGACGAGGCGAAGGCGTACATGCCGACGATCAACCAGCTGATCCGCAAGCCGCGTGAGGCGCAGAAGGCCCGCGACAAGGCGCCGGCGCTCCAGGCGAGCCCGCAGAAGCGCGGCGTCTGCACGCGCGTTTACACCACGACCCCGAAGAAGCCGAACTCGGCGCTTCGCAAGGTCGCCAAGGTGCGGCTCACCAACAGCTACGAAGTGATCGGCTACATCCCGGGCGAGGGCCATAACCTTCAGGAGCACTCCGTGGTGATGATCCGCGGCGGCCGCGTGAAGGACCTTCCCGGCGTGCGCTACCACATCCTGCGCGGCGTGCTCGACACGCAGGGCGTCAAGAACCGCAAGCAGCGCCGGTCGAAGTACGGCGCGAAGCGGCCGAAGTGATCTCGGTAAAGTGAGGATCTGAACGATGTCCCGTCGTCACAAGGCCGAGCGCCGAGAAGTCATCCCGGACGCCAAGTACGGCTCCACCATCCTGTCGCGCTTCATGAATTCCGTCATGCGCGACGGCAAGAAGTCGGTTGCCGAAGGCATCGTCTATGGCGCCCTCGACGTGGTCGAGGCGAAGGCCAAGCACGATCCGGTGGACGTGTTCATCCAGGCGCTCGAGAACGTGGCGCCGGCGGTGGAGGTTCGCTCCCGCCGCGTCGGCGGCGCGACCTATCAGGTGCCGGTGGAAGTGCGCACCGAGCGCCGCCAGACGCTGGCCATCCGCTGGCTGATCGCCTCGGCCCGCGCCCGCAACGAGAAGACCATGGTGGAGCGTCTCTCCTCCGAGCTTCTCGACGCTGCCAACAATCGCGGCAACGCCGTGAAGAAGCGCGAGGACACGCACCGGATGGCGGAAGCCAACCGCGCCTTCTCGCATTATCGCTGGTGATCGGAGAGGACTGAGCAATGGCCCGTACTCACGCGATCGAGGACTACCGCAACTTCGGCATCATGGCCCACATCGATGCCGGCAAGACCACGACCACCGAGCGGATCCTCTATTACACCGGCAAGAGCCACAAGATCGGCGAAGTCCATGATGGCGCCGCCACCATGGACTGGATGACCCAGGAGCAGGAGCGCGGCATCACCATCACGTCGGCCGCGACGACCGCCTTCTGGCAGGGCAAGCGCCTGAACATCATCGACACCCCCGGCCACGTGGACTTCACCATCGAGGTGGAGCGTTCGCTCCGCGTGCTCGACGGCGCCGTGTGCGTGCTGGACGGCAACCAGGGCGTCGAGCCGCAGACCGAGACCGTGTGGCGCCAGGCGGACAAGTACAACGTGCCGCGCATCGTGTTCGTCAACAAGATGGACAAGATCGGCGCCGACTTCTACCGCTGCGTCGAGATGATCGTCGACCGCGTGGCCGGCAACCCCGTGTGCTGCCAGCTGCCGATCGGCTCGGAGAACAATTTCAAGGGCATCATCGACCTCGTCCGCATGAAGGCGGTCGTGTGGGAGGATGAGGCCCTCGGCGCGAAGTACCATGACGAGGAGATCCCCGCGGATCTCGCCGACAAGGCCGCCGAGTATCGCAACAAGCTGGTGGAAGCCGCCGTCGAGCTCGACGACGACGCCATGTCGGCTTACCTGGACGGCACCGAGCCGGACGAGGCGACCCTCAAGGCGCTGATCCGCAAGGCCGTCATCGGCCGCAAGTTCAACCCCGTCTTCTGCGGCTCGGCCTTCAAGAACAAGGGCGTGCAGCCGCTGCTCGACGCGGTGGTGGACTATCTGCCGTCGCCGATCGATCGCGGCGCGATCAAGGGCATCGACTTCAAGACCGAGGAAGAGACCGTGCGTCTGCCCTCGGACTCCGAGCCGACCTCCGTGCTTGCGTTCAAGATCATGGACGACCCGTTCGTCGGCACCATCACCTTCTGCCGCGTCTATTCGGGCGTGATGGAAGCCGGCATGGGCCTGCTGAACTCCACCCGCGACAAGCGCGAGCGCGTCGGTCGCATGCTGCTGATGCACGCGAACAACCGCGAGGACATCAAGGAAGCCTATGCGGGCGACATCGTCGCCCTCGCCGGCCTCAAGGAAGTCCGCACCGGCGACACGCTGTGCGCCACCGACAAGCCGGTGATCCTGGAGAAGATGGAGTTCCCCGAGCCGGTCATCGAGATCGCGATCGAGCCGAAGTCCAAGGCCGACCAGGAAAAGCTCGGCATCGCTTTGTCCAAGCTCGCCGCGGAGGACCCGTCCTTCCGCGTGTCGACCGACCACGAGAGCGGCCAGACCATCCTCAAGGGGATGGGCGAACTGCATCTCGACATCAAGGTCGACATCCTCAAGCGCACCTACAAGGTGGACGCCAATATCGGCGCGCCCCAGGTCGCCTATCGTGAGACCCTCACGAAGAAGACCGAGGTGGACTACACCCACAAGAAGCAGACCGGCGGTACCGGCCAGTTCGCGCGGGTGAAGTTCGTGGTGGAGCCGAACGAGGCGGGCAAGGGCTTCGCCTTCGAGAGCGCCATCGTCGGCGGCGCGGTGCCGAAGGAGTACATCCCGGGCGTCCAGAAGGGCCTCGAGAGCGTGCTCGGCGCCGGCGTGCTGGCGGGCTTCCCGGTGGTGGACGTCAAGGTGACGCTCATCGACGGCGCCTACCACGAGGTGGACTCGTCCGCCCTCGCGTTCGAGATCGCGTCCCGCGCCGGCTTCCGCGAGGCCCTGCAGAAGGGCGCCTCGGTGCTGCTCGAGCCGATCATGAAGGTCGAGGTGGTGACGCCGGAAGACTACACCGGCTCCGTCATCGGCGACCTGAACTCCCGCCGTGGCCAGATCCAGGGCCAGGACATGCGCGGCAATGCGAACGTCATCAATGCGATGGTGCCGCTGGCCAACATGTTCGGTTACGTGAACACCCTGCGCTCGTTCAGCCAGGGCCGCGCCACCTTCACCATGCAGTTCGACCACTACGAGCAGGTGCCGTCGAACGTCGCCCAGGAGGTCCAGGCCAAGTACGCGTGATCGCGTCGGCCTGAACCTCACTTCACCCTTTCCGATCACGCCAGAGAGACCCAACGGAGAGTCCCATGGCCAAAGAGAAGTTCAACCGTTCGAAGCCGCACTGCAACATCGGCACCATTGGTCACGTTGACCATGGCAAGACGTCGCTGACGGCTGCGATCACGAAGGTTCTGGCGGAGAGCGGCGGCGCGACGTTCACGGCGTACGACCAGATCGACAAGGCGCCGGAAGAGAAGGCGCGCGGCATCACCATCTCCACGGCGCACGTGGAGTATGAGACCGGCAACCGCCACTATGCGCACGTGGACTGCCCCGGCCACGCCGACTATGTGAAGAACATGATCACCGGCGCGGCGCAGATGGACGGCGCGATCCTGGTGGTGTCGGCGGCCGACGGCCCGATGCCGCAGACCCGCGAGCACATCCTGCTCGCCCGTCAGGTCGGCGTTCCGGCGCTGGTGGTGTTCCTGAACAAGTGCGACATGGTGGACGACGCCGAGCTTCTCGAGCTGGTCGAGATGGAGGTGCGCGAGCTGCTGTCGAAGTATGACTTCCCCGGCGACGACATCCCGATCATCCGCGGCTCGGCGCTGGTGGCGCTCGAGAACGGCGATCCGGCGCTGGGCCGCGACGCGGTGCTGAAGCTGATGGAGGCGGTGGACGCCTACATTCCGCAGCCGGAGCGGCCGATCGACCTGCCGTTCCTGATGCCGATCGAGGACGTGTTCTCGATCTCGGGCCGCGGCACGGTGGTGACCGGCCGCGTCGAGCGCGGCATCGTCAAGGTGGGCGAGGAAGTGGAGATCGTCGGCATCCGTCCCACCATCAAGACGACGGTGACCGGCGTCGAGATGTTCCGCAAGCTTCTGGACCAGGGCCAGGCGGGCGACAATGTGGGCATCCTGCTGCGCGGCACCAAGCGCGAGGACGTGGAGCGCGGCCAGGTGGTGTGCAAGCCGGGTTCGGTGAAGCCGCACACGAAGTTCAAGGCCGAGGCCTACATCCTGACCAAGGAGGAGGGCGGCCGCCACACGCCGTTCTTCACCAACTACCGCCCGCAGTTCTACTTCCGCACCACGGACGTGACCGGCGTGTGCACGCTGCCCGAGGGCACCGAGATGGTGATGCCGGGCGACAACGTGTCGATGGACGTGGCGCTGATCGTGCCGATCGCCATGGAGGAGAAGCTGCGCTTCGCCATCCGTGAAGGCGGCCGCACCGTGGGCGCCGGCGTCGTCGCTGCCATCATCGAGTGATCAACAAGAACGAAACGCGCGGCGCACCGGCGTGCGCGTTTCCTCTTCCTGGAGCCAATTGAGCCATGAACGGCCAGAACATTCGAATTCGCCTGAAGGCGTTCGATCACCGCATCCTCGATGCGTCGACGCGCGAGATCGTCGCCACGGCCAAGCGCACGGGCGCGCAGGTGCGCGGCCCGATCCCGCTGCCCACGCGGATCGAGAAGTTCACCGTCAACCGTTCGCCTCACATCGACAAGAAGTCGCGTGAGCAGTTCGAGATGCGCACCCACAAGCGCCTGCTCGATATCGTCGATCCGACGCCCCAGACGGTGGACGCGCTGATGAAGCTCGACCTCGCCGCCGGCGTTGACGTCGAAATCAAGCTCTGACGTGGTGCGAGGAGACACGACCATGCGGTCAGGCGTCATCGCCCAGAAGGTCGGCATGACCCGCATCTTCACCGATGCCGGTGAGCACGTGCCGGTCACTGTGCTGAAAGTTGAGAGCTGCCAGGTGGTTGCCCACCGCACGCTCGACAAGAACGGTTATGTCGCGGTCCAGCTCGGAGCCGGCCGCCGCAAGCCCAAGAACGTGACCCGCGCCGAGCGCGGCCACTTCGCGGTCGCTCAGGTCGAGCCGAAGCGCAAGATGGCCGAGTTCCGCGTGCCGGAAGACGCGCTGATCCCGGTCGGCGCCGAGATCACGGCTGACCACTTCGTCGTGGGCCAGTTCGTGGACGTGACCGGCACCACCATCGGCAAGGGCTTCGCCGGCGGCATGAAGCGCCACAATTTCGGTGGTCTTCGCGCCTCGCACGGCGTCTCCATCTCGCATCGTTCGATCGGTTCGACCGGCGGCCGTCAGGACCCGGGCAAGACCTTCAAGAACAAGAAGATGCCGGGGCACATGGGCGACGTCACCGTCACCACCCAGAACCTCAAGGTGGTGATGACCGACGTCGAGCGCGGCCTGATCGCGGTCGAGGGCGCCGTCCCCGGCCACGCCGGCGGCTGGATCACCGTGCGCGACGCGGTCAAGAAGAAGCTGCCCGAGGCGGCTCCCAAGCCCGGCGCGTTCAAGCTCGCCAACGGCGCGGATACCCCCGCGGCCGAAGCTGCCGCCGAGGAGGGCGTGTGATGGAACTGACCGTCAAGACGCTCGACGGCGCTGACGCCGGCTCGGTGACGCTTGCGGACGAGATCTTCGGTCTCGAGCCGCGCGCGGACATCCTGCACCGCTGCGTGACCTGGCAGCTCTCGCGCCGCCAGGCCGGCACGCACCGCACCAAGGGCCGTTCGGAAATCAACCGCACGTCCAAGAAGATGTACAAGCAGAAGGGCACCGGCAACGCCCGCCACGGCGCGGCCTCGGCGCCGCAGTTCCGCGGCGGCGGTCGAGCCTTCGGCCCGGTGGTGCGTTCGCACGCCATCGACCTGCCGAAGAAGGTGCGCGCGCTGGCCCTGAAGCATGCGCTCTCCTCCAAGGCCAAGGCCGCCCAGCTCGTGGTGGTGGACAGCGCCGCGCTGGCCGACCCCAAGACCCAGGCGCTGAAGGACCGGCTCGCCAAGCTCGGCTGGTCTTCCGTTCTGGTGGTGGACGGCGCCCAGGTGGAGCAGAACATCGCCCTCGCGGCGCGCAACCTGCCTTATGTCGACGTGCTGCCGATCCAGGGCATCAACGTCTACGACATCCTGCGCCGCGACACCCTGGTCCTGACCAAGGCCGCCGTGGACGCGCTGGAGGCGCGCTTCAAATGAGCACGCGCAACATCGAACCGCGTCACTACGACGTCATCGTCTCCCCCGTCATCACCGAGAAGGCGACGGCGGCGAGCGAGTTCAACAAGGTCGTCTTCAACGTCGCCAAGACTGCCACCAAGCCCCAGATCAAGGAGGCGGTGGAGAAGCTCTTCGACGTGAAGGTGAAGAGCGTCAACACGCTGGTCCGCAAGGGCAAGGTGAAGATCTTCCGCGGCCGCAAGGGCGTCCAGAGCGACGTCAAGCGGGCCGTGGTGACCCTCGAAGAGGGCCAGAAGATCGACATCACCACGGGCCTGTGAGCTGAAGGAAACGGAAGAAGACCATGGCGCTGAAGCATTTCAAGCCGGTCACGCCGAGCCTTCGCCAGCTCGTGATCGTGGACCGCTCCGGCCTCTACAAGGGCAAGCCGGTGAAGACCCTGACCGAGGGCAAGTCCTCCTCGGGCGGGCGCAACAACAACGGCCGCGTGACCGTCCGCTTCCGTGGCGGCGGTCACAAGCAGTCGTATCGCGTCGTCGACTTCAAGCGCCTGAAGCGCGGGATGCCGGCGCTGGTGGAGCGGCTGGAATACGATCCGAACCGGTCGGCCTTCATCGCCCTCATCAAGTATGAGGACGGCGAGCTCGCCTACATCCTGGCCCCGCAGCGCCTCGCCGTGGGCGACCAGGTGATCGCCGGCGACCAGGTGGACGTGAAGCCGGGCAATGCCGGCCCGCTGTCTTCGCTCCCGGTGGGCACGATCGTGCACAACGTGGAGATGAAGGTGGGCAAGGGCGGCCAGATCGCCCGCTCCGCCGGCACCTACGCGCAGATCGTCGGCCGCGACCAGGGCTACGTGATCGTGCGCCTCAATTCCGGCGAGCAGCGCCTCATTCTCGGCGCGTGCTACGCCACCGTGGGCGCGGTCTCGAACCCGGACCACATGAACATCTCGCTCGGCAAGGCCGGGCGCAGCCGGTGGCTGGGCGTGAAGCCGCACAATCGCGGCGTGACCATGAACCCGGTCGACCACCCGCACGGCGGCGGCGAAGGCCGCACCTCGGGCGGCCGGCATCCGGTCACCCCCTGGGGCTTCCCCACCAAGGGCAAGAAGACCCGCAACAACAAGGCGACGGACAAGTTCATCGTGTCCAGCCGCCACAAGCGGAAGAAGTGAGGGCCTGAACGATGACACGCTCGGTTTGGAAGGGCCCCTTCGTCGACGGCTACCTCCTGAAGAAGGCGGAGACCGCCCAGGGGTCGGGTCGCAGGGACGTTATCAAGATCTGGAGCCGGCGCTCCACGATCCTGCCCCAGTTCGTGGGCTTAACCTTCGGCGTCTACAACGGTCACAAGCATGTGCCCGTCAGTGTCACCGAGGAAATGATCGGCCAGAAGTTCGGCGAGTTCGCGCCGACCCGTACCTATTACGGGCACGCGGCCGACAAGAAGTCGAAGCGGCGGTGATCGGTCATGGGTAAGCAGGCAAAGCCCCGCGCGCTCGCGGAGAACGAAGCCAAGGCGGTGGCGCGCAATCTGCGCGTCTCGCCGCAGAAGCTGAACCTCGTCGCGGGCCTGATCCGCGGCAAGAAGGTGGCGACGGCGCTCGCCGATCTCGAATTCTCTCACAAGCGGATCGCCCGCGACGTGAAGAAGTGCCTCGAGAGCGCGATCGCCAACGCCGAGAACAACCACGAGCTGGACGTCGACGACCTGATCGTCGCCGAGGCGCACGTGGGCAAGGGTCTGGTGATGAAGCGGTTCTCGCCGCGGGCGCGCGGTCGCGCCTCGCGCATCGAGAAGCCCTTCTCCCACATCACCATCGTGGTGCGGGAAGTCGAGGAGCGGGCCTGATGGGTCAGAAGGTCAATCCGGTCGGGCTCCGGCTCGGCATCAACCGCACGTGGGACAGCCGCTGGTTCGCCAACAAGGGCGAATACGGCAAGCTGCTGCACGAGGACATCAAGATCCGCGAGATGCTGCTGAAGCAGCTCAAGCAGGCCGCGGTGTCCAAGGTGGTGATCGAGCGTCCGCACAAGAAGTGCCGCGTGACCATCTACTCGGCGCGTCCGGGCGTGGTCATCGGCAAGAAGGGCGCGGACATCGACAAGCTGCGCAAGAAGGTCTCCGAGATGACGGACTCGGAGGTGTTCATCAACATCGTCGAAATCCGCAAGCCGGAGACCGACGCGACGCTGGTGGCCGAGTCCATCGCCCAGCAGCTCGAGCGCCGTGTCGCCTTCCGCCGTGCCATGAAGCGCGCGGTGCAGTCGGCGATGCGCCTCGGCGCCGAGGGCATCCGCATCAACTGCTCGGGCCGCCTCGGCGGCGCTGAGATCGCGCGCCTGGAATGGTACCGCGAGGGCCGCGTCCCGCTGCACACCCTGCGCGCGGACGTGGACTACGGCACCGCCACCGCCTTCACCACGTACGGCACGTGCGGCGTGAAGGTGTGGATCTTCAAGGGCGAGATCCTCGAGCACGATCCCATGGCGCAGGACAAGCGCCAGGCCGAGCAGGAAGCCGGTCCCTCCTCGCGTCCGCAGCGGCGCGAGCGTGGCGACCGTGACCGTGGCGATCGCGGTGACCGTGGTCACGGCGACCGCGACCGCGCCTGACGGCCAGACTGGTTAAGAAGGCGATCAAGCCATGTTGCAACCCAAGCGCACCAAGTTCCGCAAGCAGTTCAAGGGACGCATCCACGGCGTCGCCAAGGGCGGCACGGAATTGAACTTCGGCGAGTTCGGCCTCAAGGCCCTCGAGCCGGAGCGGGTCACCGCCCGCCAGATCGAAGCGGCCCGCCGCGCCCTCACGCGTCACATGAAGCGTGCGGGCCGGGTGTGGATCCGCGTGTTCCCGGACGTGCCGGTGACCTCCAAGCCCACCGAAGTCCGCATGGGCAAGGGCAAGGGCGCGCCGGAATACTGGGCGGCCAAGGTCAAGCCCGGCCGCATCATGTTCGAGATCGACGGGGTGAGCGTCGAGATCGCCCGCGAGGCCCTGACCCTCGCGGCGGCGAAGCTCCCCATCAAGACGCGCTTCATCCAGCGCATCGCCGAGTGAGGAGAGGCTCATGAAAGCCGAGGACGTTCGGGCCCTCAGCCCCGATCAGCTCGCCGATGAGCTGCTGAAGCTGAAGAAGGAGCAGTTCAACCTGCGCTTCCAGAAGGCGACGGGGCAGCTCGAGAACACCGCGCGCCAGCGCGAGATCCGCCGCGACATCGCGCGGATCAAGACCGTGCAGACCATTAAGCGCGCCGGTTCGCCGGCGCAGAAGGCGAAGTGAGGAAGCGATGCCGAAGCGCGTGCTCCAAGGCGTCGTGGTGAGCGACAAGACCGACAAGACCGTCGTGGTGCGTGTCGAGCGTCGGTTCACCCACCCGCTCTTGAAGAAGACCGTTCGTCGGTCCAAGAAGTATCACGCCCACGACGAAGGCAATGCCTGGAAGGTGGGGGATACGGTGTGGATCGAGGAGCACCGGCCCCTGTCCAAGCTCAAGAACTGGATCGTGATCCAGGGCGAGAAGCGGGCGGAAGTCTGATAAGAGGTTCCCCGCCCGGCTGATTCGTCCGGGCGGGAGCGAAGGCCCGGCGCCGGGTCCGTCGTCTGCATGCGCAGCCGAGTGGAGACCGCACCGCGGCAAGACCGTGTTCCGATGAGCGGCCACGGTATTTCGGGTTTGATGGCAATGCCGGCGCGCCGGCTGAGCCGGTGACGAGAACAGGTGCGTCATGATCCAGATGCAGACCAATCTCGACGTGGCGGACAATTCCGGCGCGCGTCGCGTCATGTGCATCAAGGTGCTTGGCGGCTCCAAGCGGAAGTATGCCCACGTGGCGACATCATCGTGGTGTCGGTCAAGGAGGCGATCCCGCGCGGCCGCGTGAAGAAGGGCGACGTGATGAAGGCCGTGGTGGTCCGCACCGCGAAGGACATCCGCCGCGTGGACGGCTCGGTGATCCGCTTCGACAAGAACGCGGCGGTGCTCATCAACAACAACAAGGAGCCGGTGGGCACCCGCATCTTCGGCCCGGTTCCGCGCGAGCTGCGCGCGAAGAACCACATGAAGATCATCTCGCTGGCGCCGGAGGTGCTGTGATGGCCGCGAAGATCAAGAAGGGCGACAAGGTCGTCGTCCTCGCCGGCCGCGACAAGGGCCGCTCCGGCGAGGTCATCCAGGTGATGCCGAAGGAGGAGCGTGCGCTCGTCCGCGGCGTCAATATCGTCAAGCGCCACCAGCGCCAGACGGCGAACCAGGAGGGCGGGATCATCTCCAAGGAGGCGCCCATCCACCTGTCGAACGTCGCCATTGCCGACCCCAAGGACGGCAAGCCGACCCGCGTCGGCTTCCAGGTGCTGGATGACGGGCGCAAGGTCCGCGTGGCCAAGCGTTCCGGGGAGAAGATCGATGGCTGAGGTCGCCTACACCCCCCGGCTGCGCACCTTCTATGACGAGGTGGTGCGGCCGAAGATGATCGAAGAGTTCGGCTACAAGAACGCCCTGGAAGTGCCGACGATCGAGAAGATCGTCATCAATATGGGCGTGGGCGAAGCCACCGCAGACACCAAGAAGGCGACCACCGCCGCCGCGGACCTCGCGAAGATCGCCGGCCAGAAGCCGGTGCTGACCCGCGCCCGCCAGGCGATCTCGAACTTCAAGCTGCGCGAGAACCAGCCGGTCGGCGCGAAGGTCACCCTTCGCAAGATCCGCATGTACGAGTTCCTGGACCGCCTCGTCACCGTCGCGCTGCCGCGCGTGCGGGACTTCCGCGGCCTGAACCCCAAGAGCTTCGACGGCCGCGGCAACTTCGCCATGGGCGTCAAGGAGCACATCGTGTTCCCCGAGATCGAGTACGACAAGGTCGAGCAGGTCTGGGGCATGGACATCATCGTGTGCACCACGGCAAAGACCGACGAAGAGGCGCGGGCCCTGCTGAAGGCCTTCAACTTCCCCTTCCGTCAGTGACGCTATAGAAGGGCGGCCCTCGCCGAAGCGGGGAGGGCGGCTCTCAGAGATTGAACGCGAGACGTGATTTCCGGCCGTGAGGGGCTTTGGCCGCCTCAGACGCGGAGAACAGGAGCAGAAGATGGCGAAGAAGAGCGCGATCGAGACGAACGAGCGCCGCCGCAAGCTGGCCAAGGGCCATGCGGCGAAGCGCGCGCGTCTGAAGGCGATCGTGAACGACAAGTCCCTGCCGATCGAGGAGCGCTTCCAGGCGACCTTGAAGCTGGCGGAGATGCCGCGCAACGGCGCCCGCATCCGCATCCGCAACCGGTGCGAGGTGACGGGCCGTCCGCGGGCGTTCTACCGCAAGCTGAAGATGAGCCGTATTGCCCTGCGCGAGCTGGGCAACCAGGGCATGGTCCCCGGCCTCGTGAAGTCGAGCTGGTGAGGAGCTAGAAGATGGCCATCAACGATCCCATCGGCGATCTCATCACCCGCATCCGCAACGCGCAGATGCGTCGCAAGGACAAGACCCAGACCCCGGGCTCGCGCCTGCGCGCCTCGGTTCTCGACGTCCTGCGCGACGAGGGCTACATCCGCGGCTACACCGCGACCGACCACGGCAACGGCCGCACCGAGTTCGAGATCGAGCTCAAGTATTTCGACGGCGTGCCGGTGATCCGCGAGATCTCCCGCGTG
Organism: Xanthobacter sp. BG11Y11_SDJG; assembly: GCF_057364445.1. NCBI lineage: Bacteria > Pseudomonadati > Pseudomonadota > Alphaproteobacteria > Hyphomicrobiales > Xanthobacteraceae > Xanthobacter > Xanthobacter sp. BG11Y11_SDJG. Next base: position 4,855 of record NZ_JBNFNU010000034.1, on the reverse strand, counting down.
TCGAAGCCCGGCCGCCGCGTCTATGCGTCGGTCAAGAATCTTCCCCGCGTCGCCAACGGTCTCGGCATCGCGGTCGTGTCCACGCCCCAGGGCGTGATGGCCGACCACGAAGCCCGCGACAAGAACGTCGGCGGCGAAGTGCTCTGCACCGTGTTCTGAGGCGAGGGAGAACGATATGTCGAAGATCGGCAAATTGCCCGTCGCCATTCCGTCCGGCGTCACCGCGACGCTGGAGGGGCAGACGGTGAAGGTGAAGGGCCCGAAGGGCGCGCTCCAGCTGACGCTGGTCGAGGAGATCGGCGCCAACATCGAGGGCGGCGAGCTCAAGGTGTCCATGCGCGGCGAGACCCAGCGCCACCGGGCCATGTGGGGCATGTCCCGCACCCTGGTGTCGAACCTGGTCGAGGGCGTCACCAAGGGCTTCGAGAAGAAGCTGGAGATCACCGGCGTCGGCTACAAGGCGGCGGTCCAGGGCAAGAACCTGAACCTGTCGCTCGGCTACAGCCACGACGTGGTCTATCCGATCCCGGAAGGGATCCAGATCGTGACCCCGAAGCCCACCGAGGTGGTCATCTCCGGCATCGACCGGCAGAAGGTCGGCCAGGTGGCGGCGGAGATCCGCGAGTTCCGCGGCCCCGAGCCCTACAAGGGCAAGGGCGTCAAGTATGCTGGCGAGTTCATCTTCCGCAAGGAAGGCAAGAAGAAGTAAGGATGGCGAGCCATGGCTAAGGATCTTCAGGCGCAGGAGCGCCGCAAGGCCAAGGTGCGTCGCGCCCTCCGCGTCGCCGCGAACGGGCGTCCGCGCCTCAGCGTGCATCGCACCTCGCAGCACATCTACGCGCAGATCATCGACGACGCGAAGGGCGAGACCGTGGTCTCCGCCTCCAGCCTCGAAAAGGACCTGCGTTCGTCGCTCAAGACCGGCGCGGACACCGACGCCGCCAAGACCATCGGCAAGCTGGTGGCCGAGCGGGCTTTGGCGAAGGGCGTGTCCGAGGTCGTCTTCGACCGCGGCGCATACATCTATCATGGGCGCGTCAAGGCGCTCGCCGAAGGTGCCCGCGAGGGCGGCCTTCAGTTCTGACGCGAAGGACGAGCGAAAATGGCCCGTGATCGGGAACAGCGCCACGAGCGCGAGGACCGCGACAACACGTTCGTGGACAAGCTGGTCCACATCAACCGCGTCGCCAAGGTGGTGAAGGGCGGCCGTCGCTTCGGCTTCGCCGCGCTGGTGGTGGTGGGTGACCAGAAGGGCCGCGTCGGCTTCGGCCACGGCAAGGCCCGCGAGGTGCCGGAGGCGATCCGCAAGGCGACGGAGAGCGCCAAGCGCTCGCTGATCCGCGTGCCGCTGCGGGAAGGCCGCACGCTGCACCACGACGTGCACGGCCACCATGGGGCCGGCAAGGTGATCCTGCGCGCGGCTCCGGCCGGCACGGGCATCATCGCCGGCGGCCCCATGCGCGCCGTATTCGAGACGCTCGGCATGAACGACGTGGTGGCGAAGTCCTTCGGGTCTTCCAACCCCTACAACATGGTGCGCGCCACCTTCGATGCCCTGAAGAACCAGGACAGCCCGCGCTCGGTCGCGGCGCGCCGCGGCCTCAAGGTGTCCCAGCTCCAGTCCCGCCGCCGCGTCGAAGACGCGGAAGCGACGGACTGAGGCGCCAGCGAGAGATCAGGAGCGCCATCATGAGCGACAAGACCGTCACCGTGGAGCAGATCGGCTCGCCGATCCGCCGCCCGTTCGACCAGGAGGCCACGCTGAAGGGCCTCGGGCTGAACAAGCGGCACCGCCGCTCCACCCTCCAGGATACTCCGGCCGTGCGCGGCATGATCGCCAAGGTCGCCCACCTCGTCCGCGTGGTCGAGGGGGAGTGAGGATCAAGCCATGAACCTCGACGAAATCAGGGACAATCCCGGCGCCCGCAAGAAGCGCATGCGCGTCGGCCGCGGCATCGGCTCGGGCAAGGGCAAGACCGCCGGGCGCGGCGTGAAGGGGCAGAAGGCCCGCACCGGCGTCGCCATCAAGGGCTTCGAGGGCGGCCAGATGCCGCTCCATCGGCGCCTGCCGAAGCGCGGCTTCAACAACATCTTCCGCCTCGACTTCGCCGAGGTCACCCTCGGCCGCATCCAGGCGGCGGTCGATGCCGGCAAGCTCGACGCCTCCAAGCCGGTCGACGCCGCGGCGCTGATCGCCTCGGGCGTCCTGCGCCGGGCCAAGGACGGCGTGCGGCTGCTCGCCACCGGCGAGATCACCGCCAAGGTGAAGGTGGAGGTGGCCTATGCCACCAAGGCCGCCACCGAGGCCGTGGAGAAGGCCGGCGGCTCGATCACCGTGCTGGCTCCCAAGAGCGCACCTTGGCCGAGAAGGCCGCGGACTGACGATGTGAGTTCGGACCGGGCGCCGCGCGCCCGGTCCTCGTTTTGGTGCGCGGCGCGGCATCTCGCTCGGGCCTGTCCGGCATGGCTTGCCGGACACACTCCGGATCGATGCGCCGGCGCCGCCTTGGCACCGCAATTCCCGCCCTCATATAAGGGCTGCGCCCCTTCCTTGAGGGGCGGCCTCAAGCGGAGCAAGGCATGGTCTCGGCGGCGGAACAACTCGCGGCGAACCTCAATTTCGGCGCCCTCGGCAAGGCCGAGGAGCTGAAGAAGCGCATCTGGTTCACCCTCGGCGCGCTGCTGGTCTACCGGCTCGGCACGTACATCCCCATGCCCGGCATCAACCCCGATGCGCTCGCGGACGTCTTCAAGACCGCGAACCAGGGCATCATCGGCCTGTTCAACATGTTCTCGGGCGGCGCCGTGGAGCGCATGGCGATCTTCGCCCTGAACATCATGCCGTACATCTCGGCCTCCATCATCATCCAGCTGCTCACCAGCGTGTCGCCCACGCTGGAGGCGCTGAAGAAGGAAGGCGAGGCGGGCCGCAAGCAGCTCAACCAGTACACGCGCTATCTCACCGTGGTGCTGGCGGTGTTCCAGGCCTATGGCATCTCGGTCGGTCTGGAAGGCTCGGGAACGGTGGTGGCCGATCCCGGCTGGTTCTTCCGCATCACCACGGTCATCACCCTGACCGGCGGCACCATGTTCCTGATGTGGCTGGGCGAGCAGATCACCTCGCGCGGCATCGGCAACGGCACCTCGCTGATCATCTTCGGCGGCATCGTCGCGGAGCTGCCGGGCGCCTTCGTGCGCACCCTGGAGCTGGGCCGCGAGGGCGCCATCTCCACCGTGCTGATCCTCGCCGTGCTGGTGATGGCGGTGCTGGTGATCGCCTTCATCGTGTTCATGGAGCGTGCCCAGCGCCGGCTGCTGATCCAGTATCCCAAGCGCCAGGTGGGCAACCGGGTGTATGAGGGCCAGTCCTCGCATCTGCCGCTGAAGCTGAACACGTCGGGCGTCATCCCGCCGATCTTCGCCTCCTCGCTGCTGCTGATCCCGACCACCATCGCCAGCTTCTCGCAGGGCGCCGGGCCGGAATGGCTGCAGACCATCACCACCCATCTCGGCCACGGGCGCCCGCTCTATATGGTGCTCTACGTGGCGCTGATCGTGTTCTTCTGCTTCTTCTACACCGCCATCGTGTTCAATCCGAGCGAGACCGCGGACAACCTGAAGAAGCACGGCGGCTTCATTCCGGGCATCCGGCCCGGCGAGCGCACCGCGGAATATATCGACTACGTCCTCACCCGCATCACCGTGGTGGGCGCGGCCTACATTGCGGCGGTTTGCCTCTTCCCCGAACTGCTGATTTCCTATGCGTCGGTTCCGTTCTATTTCGGTGGGACGTCGCTGCTCATCGTGGTCAGCGTGACCATGGATACGGTGTCCCAGATCCAGGGGCATCTCTTGGCCCACCAGTACGAAGGACTGGTCAAGAAGGCCAAGCTGCGCGGGGGGAGGAGGAAATAAAATGAGGCTGGTGCTGCTGGGACCGCCCGGAGCCGGCAAGGGGACGCAGGCGCAACGGCTGGTGGCCCGTCACGGGATCGTTCAGCTCTCCACCGGAGACATGCTGCGCGCCGCGGTGGCGGCGGGCACGCCGGTGGGGCTGAAGGCCAAGGCGGTGATGGAATCGGGCGGCCTCGTCTCCGACGACATCGTGATCGGCATCATTGCCGAGCGCATCGAGGCGGCGGACGCCCGCAACGGCTTCATCCTCGACGGCTTCCCGCGCACGGTGGCGCAGGCCGAGGCGCTCGACCGCCTGCTGGCGGAGAAGGGCCTCAAGCTCGACGCGGTGATCGAGCTGGTGGTGGACCAGGAGAAGCTGGTCGGCCGCATCCTCAACCGCGCCGCCGAGGCGCAGGCCAGGGGCGAGCCGGTGCGCAAGGACGACGACCCGGAGGTCTTCAAGGCCCGCCTGGACGCCTACAACCGCGACACCGCGGTGGTGTCGCCTTATTACAGCGCCCGCGGGCAGCTGAAGCAGATCGACGGGATGAAGCCCATCGACGAGGTCACGCGCACCATCGACGGCATCCTGGCCGAGGCGGTCTGATCCGCTCGGCACGTCCGACGCAGGACGCACGGCAGATTTTTCGACGAAGGACGCTGCGCACCCTGCGCCGCGTCCTTCGTCGTTTTTGCTTGCGGCCAAAGGCTTCCAGGCCAGCGCCGGCATCCGCCCGCAGCGCCCGCCGCACCTTGCGCCGGCCGCGGCGGCTTTCGGAGCGTCCCCGAAATATGCTCAAGTGGCGGCATCATCCTCCGGGAGGTTGAGGCAGGCCGGCGCCGGGCGGGGCGGCGGATGGAGGCAGCGGCGCATGGTTGAGGACGCATCCGGCACGACCACGTCCGGCACGGTCTCGAAGGGCGGGCAAAGCGGCGGGCGGCGGCCGGGCCCGGTGGC